>CAYWFK010000136.1:0-2553 GCA_964457375.1 uncultured Anaerolineales bacterium | reverse complement strand
ATTTTGATTATTTTCCAATTGTGGAACAAACATCAGGCGAACCTGAAGCTGTTCCACCGACAGCCGCACTTTTTTTTCAAAGCCAATTTTTTTCTTTAGTTGTGTTAACAAATCCTTTCGATGGTTTAGTTGCCGCTGGATATGCTGCACCACCTCAGGATCTTGGTCGTCAATAAAATCATAAAGTACCAGTAAAGGGGTCGTCCGTCCCGCCATTTGGGGGATGTGGGTGACCATCTCCAGGTCTTCTTGCAAAGCGGAAACCGCGTATCTGACAGGACTTAGCAGCCATCCTGTTAGACCCATCGTTCCCCAAATCATCATTTGCCGCCGGGTTACACCCTTTTTTTTCTCCATATCCGATAAACCTTTTTTCATTGGTTTTAAAAGCTTCATTGGCTGGATGGTTTATCTGTCGTTCATCTGTGCTCCGTTCTATTGTCTCTACATATCTATTATCGGCACGTTTATCGATCCCCATAAGTCCAAAGATCGCTCCAAAAGGTGAGCGCACCTGAACCCGTTATACCAATAGAAGATTTATCAGGATCCAGCGGATGTGTCGATCTTGTGTAATTATTACTGGCCTCGACCCTAACCTGCCGACTTACCCTATTGGTGCGCAAATTTGGGTATCCGGGTGCAACATATGAAACGAGTAAAATGGCAATTATTCGGATAGAAAGTTTAATAATTATAATAATACCAGTCTGTTGTAAGGTTGGCACGCCCATTGCTCATTTATCTAGAAACAACGCACCGTCGGTTGGTTCCGAAATGCTGAATGTTCAGCAAAGGGTGTGTTGAAAAGGAGGTGGTTTCGCCTCCACGGGCAGTTTGAGGGGTTATTATAACTTTTTTGGGAGGTAATTACTATGAAAAACGTTCAGAAAAACATCGTGATGGCAATTGTCGCCGCAATGCTCCTGGTTGTGGCCGGTTCCGGTCTGGCGATCGCAGAAGACAGCATTACCGGCACCATCGCAGAAAAGGGTGACATGATCGTTCTTGATTCTGCTGACGGCGTCTTCATTCTCGAAGGCCGCGATCTGGCCCCCGAAATGGTGGGAAAGAAAGTGAAGGTGACTGGAACCGTAGCAGAAAAAGATGGTGTGAAAGTGATTTACGTACTTTCCATGAAGGAAGTCCCAAAAAAATAGGCGAGTGAAATTAGCCTGCAGCAACCTTGGTGTTATCGACAAACCGAGGTTGCTGTTCCAACCTATTCTCTTGCGGGCTTTGTTCTTTAGAAGCCATTTTTCACCCCCCTTTTAAATTTATATTGATTCCATGTTACAATATTTGATCAATATAATGCTTCCGAATTGAAGTTACAGCGTATATCCCGCACCCCAAACAAGTAAGATTTGCCGGTTGCCGTTGATATCCAATAGTAATCACCATTATTGAGGCAAATTTAGTCATCATCATGAAGGCCGTTGATTTCTTCCTTGGTCGACGGACCCAGCCGGTCAGAAACCAATCATAGGGATTTAAAATTGCTGAAAAACTGTATTTTTTGGTGTGGAATACGGGTTTCAGCAAAATCGATAGTCTTTTTCATGTTCATGGTGAATATGGGGTTGTTTATCGCTTGAAGTATAATCTATGATGGCCTTAGAAGTATGGATGAACAACGGCTGACAGGCCCAATAGAATTGACTGCGATTCTCGTAGTTCATCAGGCGGGTGCCGGGCAACATTTGAATTCAGGGGAATGGAGGACGCAATGGGTATAATAAGTAGGAAAAAGCATGCAACAGCATCAATTCGCCGCATCTGGTACAGTCCTCCTCCCGGTGCGCCTTGGTACTATTGGACCTATGTGATGTTTGAAGCAAGTGGAGAACCCATCGAAGTCAAGTTAACAAAACGGCAGGCGAAGCGATTTGTGAAAGAGAACGGCGAAGGTGATACGGGACATCTCGTTTACAAGGGGAAAAGCCTCGTATCATGGGAGAAAATATCGCCGGAAAGGCCGCTAAAAGAGCGTAGTGAAGTGAGTGTGTTTGTGTCCTATGCGCACCAATGGTCTGATGATGCAGCCTACATTTCCCAGGTTTTTGAAGCACATGGGCTGAACGTATGGATTGATAGTGGCGAACTCCGAACAGGGGATAAGCTTGGGAAAAGGTTGCTAAGGGCCATTGAAAAGGCTGACCATTTTGTGGCCTTGATTTCACCGGAATATTTTGCTTCACCCTGGTGTGTGCGCGAGCTGGAAGCAGCGGCAGAAAAAGAAAAAAAGATATTGCCAATCAAAGTGTCTGAGGGGGGCCTGTTGCTGCCCCCTCACATTCGCAATCTATATGAGAAAAAGATAGGGGAACCCGTGTTTCTTGATATTCGCAGGAGGAACCCAACAGCCAAACTTGCTGAACTTGCAAAACAGATGCTGGAGCGGCGTTGAAGTGCCGCCCAATGGAGCCGACTGCGATTGTTTCAGCTATCTTCATCCGGTGGGTGTTAGCTTAATCAGGAGAAAATCATGCAAAAACAGTTAAAGATATCTCAGGTTTTGATGGTTAGCCTTTGTCTGGTGTTTGGCGGATG
>CAYWFK010000135.1:0-2555 GCA_964457375.1 uncultured Anaerolineales bacterium | reverse complement strand
CTCTGCATTCGATCGTGCTGTTGGTTTAATGGGGTAGTGAAATTCCCGGCTACGAAGAGTGTCGCAATGCAAACCTAGTCAACACAGAAATCCCGATTGAAAATAATAGTTATGTTTGCTTTCGAACCAATACAGGACGTTTCGGTTTCTACCGGGTTAATGATTCCTATTTTGATGCCAATTTATACAATGGCAAGTTTGTCAATTTACAATTCACATTATGGTCACAGAACGGGAAATCCATTCTTGTTTTCCCGGCTGCGCGGGTGCTGGATGATAACAGCGGATGGTTGTTTCCCGGTCCATACGATCTGGATTTGAACCAGGCACCCCAGACAGCAGATATTACATTTATCGCCGAAAACCCAAAGGCAATCCGGTTCAGCCCTTCTGAGAACGCAAAGCTTGCGTATTGGGGCAACACCTTGCCCAAACCCAATGATTGCGCTTTCCTCTCTTTAAGCAAGGAAACACTTATCATTGAAACAACCCCCGTCAAAAAAACAGACATACCTGGTTACAACCAACGGGTTATCCCGGCTTTCTTTTGCTATCGAACGGATGAAGGACGCCTTGGGGTTCTTGAATTTAATGGTACATACTACAACGAAAAAGCTGACTTGCTATATTTGATGATTCTGGTAGAAACATGGCAGAACAGCAACGACGAATTCATCCTGACCGTCTCACCGGTATGCGACGAGGAAACCACATCGTCCGCAATCACTGGCACTACTTCATCATCGGATAATTACGCAGTCATTGCTTCGGGGAATATTACGCTCCCAAATGGATCAACTTTCAATTTCATCAGCGGTCAAATCGGTAACGATACATCAACAGCTGATCTGGTTTTGGAATACGATCCGGATCATTTAGACGGATGTTTCATTTCATTGTCAAAAAACAGCGCAGTCCTTGGCAAAGTCACTGGAGCGCTCACCGATATAGACATACAAAGGCTAAGCACCCAAAATGATGGCTGTTTATCCATTGCACGGCACAATGTCTACTACATGAAACGTAATGAAGCGCCTGATGAAATCGTGCTCTTCCGTGTAGTGGACTTCGAACAAGAAAGCATTACATTGCAATATATTGTAGAGAAACCTAAAAAGGAAAACCAATGAACAAGACCGGGATTCAAATCCATATATTTACCTTAGCAGTTGTTTTTTGTGTTATGGCTGTTCAAGCTTGCCAGTTCAACCCGTCATCCAGGAGCGAACCGGCGATAAATATCATCTCTCCGCTGCAAGGCATCCAGATCAATGCAGGCGATAATCTTGAAGTTGTATACCACGCAGAAGACAACATCGGTATTAAACGTGTTGAAATGGTTTTGGGGGAAACGATGGTCGCTGTCCAGAAGGTTCCCTTGCCACAGGGACAGACTCCGTTGGATGGTATCCTGTACTGGACCCCAAAAACCGCTGGTTCCTATAACCTGCTTCTAAGAGCCTATAACACGGAAGATATTGCCAGCCAGCCCGCAGCGCTTTCGATCATCGTGGCAGCATCGCCAGAAATATCTACAACAAACACAACACAATCATCATCCGGGCTAACAAAAACCCCGGAAGCCTCCCCAGCCCCAATCTCCCAAAACGAAACCAAACTGCAACTGCCCTTATATACACCTTTTGATCTCGACCGGGGAACACGTCTCAGCGGAAACGGAATATTCATGGACATTCAGCTTGGCACCAATGATGCAAACGAAATTCAACTTGAACCGGTATTGCTCAATCAAGGGATAAAACCAAAACTTGTCATTTGGGGTCATGATGAACCAACCTACAATGCATGCCTGAACGCTGCTTTAACCACAGACCCGATCTTGTTGGATAAAGAAATTTTCAAGGGGACTTATGTTTGTTTTCAAACAGGAGAAGGTCAATACGGGTATCTATTTGCCGATAAAATTGTCACGAACAGCGAAATAGGAGAACAGGTTTTAATGGCAAGTTACGCACTCTGGAATAATGAAGGAAATGAACGCATCGTTTCTCACAGCCTGCATGTTTATGCTTACGACGATATAGACAATGGTGCAGGCTGTGATTTGGACTATTGGAATAATTCACAAACCACAGACGTTTCCTTCGCAATCGTTGGCGATGGAATACAGGTCTCACCCCTTGGTAAAGCCAGCCTTGCTTTCTGGGGAACAAGTTTTCCGTCAAGAGAAGATTGTGAATCGCAAACTTTCAACACTGAACCAATCATCATTCACAAAAACAATCTTCAAGAGCAATTCGACAAAACATACTATTTTTGCTACCAAACCAATCGAGGAAATATCGGACGATTGGAAGTCATAGGCGCTGAGGAAGATCCTGGTATATTGAAAAAATTTTATAACACCGATATATCTCAAATCACTTTTGCTTACGATACATGGGAATAAATCACTTATCCGTGAAGAGAATCAACCCTTTCCCGATCAGCATATCCTTACGGATTACACCTCTTTTCTCACACCGGGCAGGGGGGATACCCCCCTGCACCCTCGCTTCAGGACCTCAGCATCCCGAAATTCAGCACCCCAGTGT
>CAYWFK010000134.1:0-2594 GCA_964457375.1 uncultured Anaerolineales bacterium | reverse complement strand
GTCTCTCTTGTGCTCCTCGGGTAGGACTCGAACCTACAACCTAGCGGTTAACAGCCGCCCGCTCTGCCGATTGAGCTACCGAGGAATCAAGCGGGGCAGATTATAAACGCAAGGTGTAGTCATGTCAAGTTAACAGAGCATAATAATATTTTCAGGGGTGAAGCAACCTTCAGAGTCTGTTTGACCATTCAAACGCTTAATTGTATAATCATACAACTCGCTTAACAAAGACAGGACTGGACAGTCAATGGCAATCAAGGGAAACCTACAAGATTTTTCAATCACACAATTATTGAATCTGGTTAACCTTGCCAAGAAAACCGGCACGCTTTTCGTGAACAGTCCCGGCGAGAACGCCCTCATTTCTTTTCAATCCGGGAAACTTGCCTATTCCAAAATTGGAAACGGTGATGATTCACTGGCTTCTATTCTTCTGAAAGCCAAAAAAATCAACAAAACACAATTCCGTGTGATCAAAGCACACGCCAACAATATGACAGACAAAGAACTGGGACTTTTGTTGATCAATGCGAATTACCTCACGCAACAGGATATTCTCCAGGCACTTACCGCTGAATACACACGAATAATCCATCGGCTGTTTACCTGGATTGAAGGTTCGTTCAAGTTCGAAGACAACTTTTTGCCACCCAGCGGGAAAATTCCCCTGAAAATCAACCTTGAAAACATCATCATCGACGGAACACGCAGGCTCCGCGAATGGGAACAACTTCAGGACGAAATTCCCAGCCTGGATATGGCATTGAAGTTCATGGACAGACCCGGCAGCAATTTAAAAAATATCAATCTTAGCGTAGAAGAATGGCGGGTTGTATCATATATCAATCCTAAAAACACCATTCGCCAAATTGCACAAGCAACGAAAATGAACGATCTCGAAATTCGGAAAATCATTTTCGGGTTGTTGCAAGCCGGGATCATCGAGCTCATCCGTCCTCCGGGCAGGAAAACCCCCATGCCAGTTGCCTTCCTAGGTGGCCAAAAGCAAACAAAAGAAGAACAAAAATCCTTGATCACACGAATCATTAAACGCATTCGTTCTTTATAATGCTCATCTCACAAACAGGAATCCAGGGTTAGTATATGCAAACAGTAAAAATTGTAATCACCGGTCCGTTCAGCTCAGGGAAAACCGAATTCATTAAAACTATCAGTGAAATCGATGTTGTTGCTACCGAGCGTAAAATTACCTCCGAGATAGAAAAAATCAAGGAAACAACCACTGTCGCGATGGATTTTGGTCGTATTACAATCGATGAAAACCTTGTACTATATCTGTTTGGCACCCCTGGACAAAAACGTTTTGATTTTATGTGGGAGATTTTATCGGAAGGCATGCTCGGTTTTATCGTCATGGTCGATTCCAGCAGGCCGGAAACTTTCCGTGAAGCCCGCACGATCCTCGAAACTTTTCGCGCTTACGCCCCGACGCCATACGTGGTCGCAGCCAACAAACAAGATGTCAAAGACGCATGGGATCCGGAAGATATGCGCATCGCATTACGGCTCAACAGGAATACAAAACTGCTGCCCTGTGTTGCCACCAAAAAAGAGACGGTCAAGTCCGTTCTTTTAGAGTTACTTTACAAAATTCTCGAAGAGATGGAAACCTGGTAGCAACCTGTTTACGTGGGTTACGGAAGACACGTTTGGACACGCAAACACAATCAGAGAATCACCTGCTCTTCAAAAAAGGGTTTCCAAAACAAATGATTTGTCACCTGCTTTCTTCTTCGCAAATTTCGAACGAGAAAGCATACCTTTCCAACAAACCAACAACAGCACCAATTTACCCCACACAACCAGAATGCGTCAACAGTTTGGGGTTTTCGTTTTTTTATTGGCAATCACTTACCTGCCCGCTTGAATATATTCCAAAATTCAGGATTTTACTGTGAAACAATATCTCACCCTGTTAAAACATGTTCTCGAGAACGGTATCGAAAAGCAAGACCGCACAGGAACGGGAACGATCTCGACATTTGGCTATCAAATGCGGTTTGATCTCTCCATGGGGTTTCCCCTGCTCACCACCAAAAAGATTTACCTGCGCTCAGTCATTTACGAACTACTCTGGTTTCTCAAAGGAGAAACAAACATTCGCTATTTGCAGGACCACAATGTCCATATTTGGGATAAATGGGCACGGGAAGACGGAGAACTCGGACCGGTTTACGGCTCTCAATGGCGGTCCTGGCGCAAACGGGACGGGACGACAATCGACCAGATTGCTCAGGCAATCGAAATAATCCGGACGAACCCGAATTCCAGAAGAATCATTGTCAGTGCCTGGAACGCCGGAGAAATCGGCGAAATGTCTTTGCCACCTTGCCACATTCTTTATCAGTTTTACGTTGCCAACGGCAAACTTTCATGTCAACTCTATCAACGCTCGGCAGATATCTTTCTCGGTGTTCCTTTCAACATTGCCAGTTACGCTTTGCTCACGTCCATGGTTGCACAAGTTACCAATTTGGAGCCCGGAGAATTCATCCACACTCTGGGTGACGCACACCTGTATAAAAACCATCTTGAGCAAGTTTTATAAAGTTTGCTACTGTTTTTGGCGCTTT
>CAYWFK010000133.1:0-2783 GCA_964457375.1 uncultured Anaerolineales bacterium | reverse complement strand
CGCAACATTTTCGGTGAAGTGCGCAAAATCGAGGCAAGCTGGGATGAGAAAAACCCTGCACCGTCACTTCGCCGGCTGAATATGCTTAAACCCAAGCTCGATTACCAGACAGCCCGCAGCAGGCAAGTGGCTTACCTCAAGGATGTTCTCACCGAAGCAATCAACCAGATTAATAATTCTTCGGAGAAAGAACAAACCCAGGCATTCAAACATTTCATGGATTTGTTCGAAGCAATTCTGGCATATCATCGTTCCCGCGGGGGACGCTAGGAACTCATCAAGCATTCATTTAGGAGAAAAAACCATGACTGATATTAAAATCTACGGAAGGGTCTTCATCGCAACTGACATCGAAGCGGTTACAGGGTTACACATTGGCGGATCATCGGAAGGGTTGGAAATTGGCGGCGTGGACAATGCTGTCATCCGGAATCAGTTGACAAACCGCCCGTACATTCCGGGGTCATCGCTCAAAGGCAAAATGCGCTCACAAACCGAAAAAATCAAAGGGCTGACCCAGAACACGAAAATCGGCAAAATTAAAATCCACGCATGCAAATCGATGGAACACTATGAGAACTGTGCTGTCTGCCCGGTGTTCGGCGTCTCTGCCGCAGAAGAGAAAACACTCGGCCAAACCCGTCTTGTCGTGCGCGATGCCACATTATCAGAGAAGAGCGCAGAAAAACTACAAAAAGCCAAAACCGATATGCCCTATACCGAAGTAAAAACCGAAGTGGCAATCGACCGGGTGACCAGCGCCGCATCCCCAAGGAACCTGGAACGCGTCCCTGCCGGTACTGTTTTCGATGGCGCAGAACTGGTTTTTACCATTTTCGAGAAAAAGGATTTCGACCGGCTTGAAATTGTCTTTGACGCCCTCCAACTTGTCGAAGATGATTATCTTGGCGGCTCCGGTTCGCGCGGTAGTGGAAAGGTCAGGTTTAAGATTGTCAATATCTACGCACGCAACAATGAGCACTACTCTGAAAAAATACCTTTCTTTAGCAAGGATAATAACAACCCGAAAACCGTTCAGGAAATTTCGGACCAATTCGACGAAATAAAAACGTGGTTGAAGGAAAATATCCCCTTTCGCCAGGAGGACAAATAATGCAGTTTGACACCTGGAAAATCAGTGGAAGCGGTTTCCACTTTGGCGAACATGGTTTGGGGCAGGAAGAAACCCTGATTATGTTTCCTTCCGACAGCCTGTATGCTGCCTTGCTCGCCCGCTTCGCCTTGTTTGAGGGCAAAGAGAAAACCGCTTCGTTCGTCCGTCCCTTTCTGGACAAGAACCCTCCCTTCCTGCTCACATCGACTTTTCCATACGCAGGCAAAGTACGCTTCTTCCCACACCCACTTCTGCCGCGCAGCAAAAAAGAAGAACACGGGATCGAAGAATCCGGCTATCGTATCAAAGACATCAAGAAAATCAAATTCGTGTCAGAACGGATTTTTCGCGGGCTGATTAGTGGAGAACCTCTCACGTCTTACTTACGGAATCCTGTTTTCATTCAAGGGGAACAAGTTCTTCTCACTGAAGCGGAGGTTTCGTCCTTGCCCGAAGAAGTGCGCCAACGCAAACATCACGCCAAAATTTGGGCTGTCGAACAACGACCCAGAGTTACTATCGACAGGCGCACCAACAAATCGGAGATTTATCACACAGGCAGAGTCATCTTCGCTCCGGATTGCGGCTTGTGGTTTGCGATCCGCTGGCTGGATGAGACGTACAAACCGGCTGTCGATGCCCTGTTTGCCGATCTCAGTTATACAGGCTTGGGCGGAGAGCGCAGTTCCGGTTTCGGGGCATGCAATATTACCCGTGATAGCAATGCCCCGATCGATTTTCCTGTGCACACCCAGGACAAGTGGATCACACTCAGCCGCTTCCTGCCATCGAAAGAAGACCTGCCGGCATTGCTGAACGAACACGCCCGTTACACCATCAAACGCATTGGCGGCTGGGTAACCAGCCCGTCAGGGATGGGACAGCGCAGACGTTCGATCAATCTCGTCAGCGATGGGGCATATCTCGGTGCATCGGAAAACATGTTTCCCGGAATGATTGCAGACATCCGGCCCAAATATCCGACGAACCCTGATCCCCTGAATCATCCGGTATACCGCATCGGTTATGCTTTCCCTGTCGCCTGCACAAGAGGTGAACAATGACCCATTACAGGTTAACACTCGAAACAATTAGCCCCATCCATATCGGTGACGGGACAAAACTTCACAAGGATTTCGATTATGTCGTTCATCAAGGTAAAACCTGTGTTCTGGATGTCGATGCAATCCTTGATGCGAAATTTGACAAAACCGTCATGAAACCAAACGGCAGATATCCTTCTCCCGGCAAATTACTCGATGAAAAGGATTTCACCAACATGAAATTCTTTCGTTATATAATGCGCGGGGTTCCGCGCTCCGGGAAATCCTATGCCGAAGCCAATGCTTTCATCAAAGATATCTACGATCAACCCTACATTCCGGGTTCTACGCTCAAAGGTGCAATCCGCACAGCTCTGGCATGGACAGGATGGGGGGAAATAAACCCGCCACTCAACCGCAACGAAATCGGCAGACGCCGCAAACGGGCAGGGCAGCTTCTGGAAAAGAAACTTTTCGGTCCCAACCCCAATCACGATTTTCTCCGCGCATTACAAATCTCGGATTTGCACACTCCGCATCATACATCCGCTCCCGGCAAGGCGGGGCAGGGCTTGCGCCTGCTCAATGTTCAGGTACTCACTGGAAAAACACCGGCTTCGCCCATC
>CAYWFK010000132.1:0-2832 GCA_964457375.1 uncultured Anaerolineales bacterium | reverse complement strand
ATGGATAATGATGATCAGGGAGATTCTCATCATTTCCCGGTTTTATTCCCTGACCGTTATCATACGATGACTGCGCCTGCACTCAGCCCCGACGGGAAATGGGTGGCTGCGGGGAATTCGGATTTGCGTATATACGTCTGGAACCTGGTTAGCGGCAAAACACGTTTCGTACTGAAAGGTCATTCCGATCTTATCACTGCCGTAGCATTTAGCCCGAACGGACGTTATCTGGCATCGTCAAGTAAGGATGGAACTGTGCGCTTGTGGAATGCGCATACAGGAGCCTTAATGCGTGTAATCACCGGTTTCCGGGATCGGACGTATCTCAAGCGATTTACCAAAGATAGTCAACATCTCATCGTCCGGGTGGCGGATTTTGGTTACCAGAAAGTAGATTTGAGCACAGGCGAGTTAACCGAATGGGTGGAGCCGTCCCCCACGCCCGACCCGTTTGAAGTGGATTTCTACCGTCAGGGGTATTCGTCCGGGAATTGGGGACCTAGCCGGGTAACTTTTAGCCCGGATGGGAAACAAGTTGCATTGGGAAACAGGCATGTTCAGGTATGGGACGTACACACGGCTGACCTGAAAGCAGTATTGTTGAATCCTACGTGGGGTAATGTGCAGGGTATGACATTCAGCCCTGACAATCGATTGATGGCTGCTGTGACTGATAGCGGGGATGTCTTGGTTTGGGATATTGCTTCCGAAACCATGTCGATGAAGGTCGACAACCTAAAAGATGTGGATGCCAAGCGGGGAATTCGTACCCGGCAGACGATAGTTTTTTCACCTGACGGGAACTACCTGACATTTGGAAGCGGTCCTGATATTGAAGTATGGGACGTGAAGCAGCAAGCGCGCGTACGTGTCTTTGGGGGCGAAGCAGCCGGCGAGTTCGGGGATATCTCGGGATTGGACTATGCCCCCGATGGTGAGCGGTTGTATGTTATTCGCAACCAAGGCCGGATTGCACAAATCTGGAATCCGTCGACAGGTGAAAAGATCAAAAATATCGAACTGACGCCGATGTATCTGCATGATTCTTCATCAATCAGTCAACGCGGTGCGTTCTTTGCACGCAGTAATATCGATGAAGGGAGAGATGTGGAAATATGGGATTTGGAAAAGGGAACATCCATCAAAATTACGGCGGGGAGTTCGATGCATCCGTTGGAATTCGGCCCGGATGGGGAGCTGCTGATTACCGAAAGTGATGATGACGGGCACTGGTATTTTTGGAAAGCGGAAAACGGAGAACTTGTTTACGAAGCACCGGCAGAATTAAAAGCAGACCATGTTGCCATCAGCCCATCAGCTGATATTCTGGCAGCCGGGAAGAATGGAATAATCTCGCTTTATGATATCAACGGCATTCGACAGGCAGCACGCTCGTCCGGGAGAGCTGTACTACCGGCAAGCACGCCAAATGCGGTTTCAACGCCTGCGACCACGTCGAATCCGGCAGTGCTGCTCACAGCGGAGACGACCTCATCGATAACGGAAACCGCCCGTTTTGGAGCAGGCACGATAGAGCAGATGAGATGGTCATCGGATGGGAAAACATTGCTGCTCGCCGGGTCGCAAGGGGTTTCCGAATATACCGTGCCGGCGCTAACTGAAACGCGCCGGATATCACCGGACGGGCGCGTTTTTGATATGGTCCAACTGGCGGATGGTGCAATCCGCATGATTGGGAGTAAGAATGGTCACATCCGTGTGTGGAGCGGGGAAGCGCCGCAATTGCTGACAGAAATTCCCCGAACAGGAAGTTTAGCAATCAGCCCTGACGGGGTTTTGTTTGTCGAAGGAAAGGAAGTGGATTTATCCCAATCGCTGGAAGTACGGGATGTCAGGACCGGGGAGTTAGTTGCCCTCCTTTGGGATTCAGCGGCAGACAACTTGGGGAATCCCGTATTCAGCCCGGATAGCCGTCTGGTTGCTGCAACTCGAACGAGATGGGGGCTATATTCACGGGATTACGTTCGGGTTTGGGATGCCAATACCGGGAAAATTGTAACCGCTTTGGGCGGTCCGGCAAACGAGATAAAAGATTTGTCGTTCAGCAATGACGGGCAATACCTCATTGGCGCCGCAGATGGTTCCGCGTGGATTTGGGACCTGCGTCCCGGGATTCCTCCGTTTACCATCACACTATACACCGGTACGACAGACCATAATTTAACCCTGTTTGACGAAAGGGTCACCGCAGTAGCCCTTAGCCCGGATAATCAGATTGTGGCGATTGGGACCAGTGAGCATGAAATCCGGCTGTATCGTCGGAGCAATCGCCGTGAGCTTCAGCGTTGGAGCGGGCATTCAGGAGCAGTGAAAAAACTTGCGTTCAGCCCTGACGGTGCGACACTTGCCTCGGTGGATGCTGACGGGGAGGTGAAACTCTGGGACGTGGCCTCGGGGAAACTGTTGAACACCCGCCGCGGACACATTGGAGAAATCCGGGGAATGCGTTTTCGTTCGGATGGCAATCTGGCAGTCTGGCAGGGAAACACCGCCTGGGTGGTGGCGCCGGAAAACGGGCAGCCGGTACAGGAAACGGTGATATACAGCGGAACGATTTTTGCTGCCAGTCCGGTGGATGAATATTTGGTGGGCCGCAGTTCGGATGATCGGCTTTCACTTTGGGATGCAACCACAGGCAAAACGCTCCGCACGCTGGATGGGAAAGCGAGTGATGCAGTAATTGACTTCTGGGATGAAGGATATGTATTCCCGGGATTCAACGATGCTGACTTTCTGGCGGATGGCAGACAAATTATTGCTGTGGATACGGGAGGAACCTGGATATTTGATACGGATACCGGCAGTGCAAAC
>CAYWFK010000131.1:0-2935 GCA_964457375.1 uncultured Anaerolineales bacterium | reverse complement strand
TCATCAAGTCCACCAGCTCGTTAACGACACATGACACACAAGCGTTTCGCTGGATTAAAACCAACATCCCGTCAAACAGCAAATTTATTATACTCACCCAAAAAAAGCCGTTAACTGACCCTGTTTCCGAGTGGTTTCCTGCCTTGACAGGAATGATCAGTTTAAGCACCCCCCAAGGTCAGGAATGGAACAGTAAAACGAATTTCACACAATTACTAAAATCATCCGTGGAATTACAGGATTGTTTCGAACAAAAAGCGGAATGTTTGCAGAAATGGCAAACCAAAATGGATGCGGATATTAATTACATCTATTTTCGTAAATTTGCCATTAATTCCTCTGGCAAGCTTCACACTATCCAAAGCTCCTTGGAAATGTCTTTGCTTGAAGCGAATACCTACCACAAAATTTACGATTCAGGGTATGTAAGTATTTTGCGTAAAAACGATACGAACACTCCATAAATCTATTTCAGTAGGAAACTGCCAAATCACCGGCGAACGAAAATCACAGATGTCGAATCGCCATAAACCTGCTGCCACCCGGATGAGTATTCCAGCTCACGTGCCAAAAACGAAGTAGGTGGAATGATGATCCATTGTACATCATATCGCTGAAGCACCTGTTCCCATCCTTTCCCCGACATGATAACTGTCTCATACGCCCGTGTCAGTCTTTCACCGTAAAAATCTGTTTGCCCGTCAATGAAAACAAGCTCGCTGGGCCACATGCGATAAAGCAAATAACCTCCCCAGGGAAAATAATTGAACATTTTCCCTTGTATCGGATTATCATCCAGCCAATCAACTGCATCAACCGGAAACATAGCCGAATCGAAAGCATAATGTTGGTTCCCGCCGCTATTACGGGCACCTGCAATCAATCCCATCCCGATGATAATCACACCAATCGCCGGGAAAACCCAACCTCTCACCTGATTGTCGATTTTATACAAACCATCATCAAACCGGACAACTTTACGAAAAGCGGGGTACTGTGTAACTATCCTCTTCCAACTTTCAACCAATATCGGTGTAACTACGATTGCATATAATGGTACATTCCGCACGCTAATCAAAGCCATTGCTGTCCAGCCAAGCAATAATAACAAGTTCGCCGTTTTCATCCTGTTGTGTGTCAAATACAAACACAGCATCGATACTAAAATGAAAAGCAGAAAGGGAAATGTACTGGCGTCATGAAAATTCGGGGAAAAATATTCCGCGGTGTGGTTGACTAAATACGTATTCTTCAGAAAACCAATGGACGTTCCCCAAAGCTTCCACCCTGCCGGGTTGATAAATGAAACAAAAAAAGCAGCTATCGAACCAAGTACCAATCCCCTTTTTTGTATCAGGAACGCACGAATGTTACGTCTCCCACCGAAAGCATAATCAATGTAATCTCCGGCAAACACCAAACCCGCGATGACAAACCCAGCAATAAAAGCGCCATGTATATTGACCCAAAATAACATAATTAGGGGGAGAATTTGCCATCCCCTGCCATCACTTACTTCCATACTTCGGAGAACCCCCATCCACAAAACGACAAACAGCATTGTGAACAAATGCGGCCTCGCCAACCAATGAAGGCTGGCGGCTGCAACTGCCAGCAAGGTGAAAAACAACGGCCATAATAACGAACCGCTTCTAGCTGAGCTTTGCCGGTATAGAAGAGTAAAAGAAATGGCGATAACAAATGCACACAGCAAAACAACGCCGGTTAAACCTGCCCAATGATTAAATACAGCAAAAAGCACATCTGCCAGCCATTCATGCGGTGTTAATGGCAAACCGCCCATCGTATGGGAAAACAGGTCTTTCATTGGTATCTGATGCTGTGCAAGAATGTAATTCCCGAGCGTCAGATGTCGCCCCAAATCGCCATCGACATTCAACATCCGTTGCCCGATACCCAGCACGGACAAAAACAGAACAAAAAACAATAGATATTCCATACGAGGAAGCAAAAATCGAATCAAACGATTTGGTATCTGATTTTTTCTCATGAACTCATCCTGAACTTATCTTCTCATCAATGCAACTAACTTTTCCATCACAAATTATTATTAAACGACTGTGTTTCCATTTATAAATTTACGGGTCGGTTGTCTTACCCAAACCAATTTCCTGCGGATTTATCTTTCTTGAAAGGTGATAGAACACATGATAATCTCCAATTTGCTCTTCCTTCCAGGATAACCCTTTTTTATCAAACCTGTCTCGTAGAAAACGATCCAGCGCCGGATGTTTGGCAGTAATGTAGGCAACCCTCGCAGCACGCTCGACCGTCAAATCGTATGGAGCATAACGGTCATCCCGCGAAGTATAGCGAAAATCCTGATGGTAAGGCAATCGGGGAATGAAAATCAGCTCTTCGTGTGACTGAAAAGCCAAAGGATACGCTATCCAATAATTCGTAAAACCCCGTGTTTCCCCTTTATCTCGCAAAAAACCGATTAATGCATCCATCTGTCGATGGTCGATTTGTGTTACGGAATCGAATTGGGTAGTGAGTCCCGGTGGAACCTGTGATGCGCACTGTACAGTAGCGATTAGATTATAAATACCGATAAAACCTACCCCCAATAATATATACTTCCCATAACGAGCTGATATTTCATAGAAGAACTCAGCAACAAATATCGCCAGGGGGATCATCATTGGAAGGAAATATCTGCCCGAAGGATCAGCACCAAACGGTGTAAAAACGAAACCGAGATACAGCGTCAAAATTACACCTGCCAACAATCGATCCGCGGCAGTCTCCCGCCTGCCAACGAATCTTTTGATAATGAAAACGGATACACCCAGCCACAACGCCAGCAAGAACGGAAGCAATGGTAAAGCAAGCCACCGGATTTCCCATGGCGGCCTCATTCCGAACACGGCCGTGCCCCCAAACACGATGAAACTCATCACATGTTGCAATA
>CAYWFK010000130.1:0-3131 GCA_964457375.1 uncultured Anaerolineales bacterium | reverse complement strand
CATAAAGCAACAAACCGACTTCATTCACCTGTCCGGCAATGGCATTCACCCAATAACCAAGAGTAGCAGATAACCAAAGTTGTCCTTTCCCATCAATATGTATCAAGGCATGATGATGAATCAACAACTTTATATCAGCTGGTTTCATATTTAATATTCACCATCTTTTCAAAGCCAATGATACTACTTGTCACCCGTTCCACCATCTTTCCTTTAACCTAATGACAGCTAAACGCATTTTACAGCGTTCCTTTCCTGTATTTTCTCAATCGGTCAACGGGCAAACCCCAAACTCCCATCCATATAAATTTCCATAATCCCCGATTGAAAACAAGCATCGGATCGAAAAAACAGCTTCTGATACAATGGGCAACCACCGATACCCTTTCTCTTCGTCCAATCGCCCGAATCATTTTTGCCAGATGATATTGCGCCGTTGTCTTGCGGATTGCCCTGCGAACTACGCTGCGGGGCACAACCGGCATACCACCTGCGCGGTCGAGCTTCCCCAGCACATCAACCCATTCACGATGAAATGCCGGTGTATGTTGAAAACTTTTCGTCCCCGGAATAAGCCTGAAATTCGCCAATGCAGGGCTTTCGAGGTAAGCCATTCTGAACTTCATACCGGCTCTCAGCCACAATTCCCGGTCCATCACATATTGCAAGTCGGTATCGACACCGTCCAACGTTTCGATGACACGACGGCGCATGAATACGGACGGCTGATTGATGAAATTCTCGAACAACAACTTTGCCAAATCGAACGGCTTTGACTTCGAAACACCCACCGGGTTTCCCGTCTCGTCGATGATCCGTATATCCCCATAAACCAAATCGATTTCAGCATGCCTTTCCAGAAAATCAACAGCAGCGGCAACCGCCCCGTCCGGATAAGTGTCATCAGCATTCAACCAGCCGATGATATCACCCTTCGCCAGTGCGAACCCTTTGTTCAAGGCATCCGACTGCCCGCGGTCAGGCTCCGTAAGCCAGACCAGATGAGGATACTCATCCAGCACCTGAACCGTGCCGTCCGTTGAATTGCCGTCGATGACAATATGTTCGATGGGTTGATAATCCTGTTTCAGCACACTCTCGATATTTTCCCGGATGAAAGGCATTGCATTATAGGACGGTGTAATGATGGAAACCAGAGGATGTTTGGACCTGTCTGCAATCATTTTTTCTTCCATCCCGAAGTGCATGCCGGTTTACGAACGGGCGGCTTCACGGGCAATCTTGATGAAGGTTTCGGCAAATGCGCTCATACGTTCCGGCATTCGCGCTTTGGCGTTTTGTTCCATCTCCGGATCCGGGCCAGGGCTGGCACTCGCCCAAATAGCAGCCAGGTGCTCAGCCAGCTCATCCGGGTTATGCGGATCGAAAAAGATTCCACCCGGCGGATTCTGCTCTTTGTGCACCGGCAAATCCGAGAGGAGAATACGCTTCCCGACCGATTTTGTTTCTTCCACTGTCGTACTCCACCCCTCGAACAACGACGGGTTGACCACACAAATCGATTGCCGAATGAGATGGTAAACAAAGCGATGCGGGATCAATCCCAAAAATGCTACTTGATTCCGCAATCCCGCTTGCGATATGAATTCCAGCAGCCCGGCAAAATAAAGCGGCGATCTCGAATCGATCGGATTTCCGGTAAACACGAAAAACGGTTCGACACCCTTTTCTTTCAGGATTTTCAAGGCTTTCAGAACAACAAGATGATTTTTATGCTTCCAAAACTGATTGGGAAGATAAAAGAATTTTTCAGGAAGATGATACTCTCTGACCACCTCCTGCGGATCATCCTCGTACAACCCCGGGGGGATATGTGCCGTGAAAGATAACACGCGTGCTTTCCCGGTATACTCCGGTGCGAATTGACGAAAATCCTTGTAAGCATCCTGGCTGCTCAGCACCACCAAATCACTGCGCCTGATGCCCTGCATGAACCCGGTCTTTATCCCTGAAATCTGCCTGGCGGTATACATTTGAGGCAAATGAAGGAACTGAAAATCCGGTATCCAGAAAAGCAATGCCGGGCTTCCCGCCCTAAATCTTCCGGGGAAAACAACGTCGACCCCTCCGGGAACAGAACGCAACGCTTTCGACAACAAATAATCGGCTCCCATCAGTCGCCTTGTCACCCTGTTGAAGAAAGCATCCGCACGTTTTGCCCCTCCGCTGTAAGGCAGCGTGATAACTTGATTAGGGCTGCTTTCCACATCGATTGTTTGATCGGTAACCAGATATACAGCAACCTCGGAACCGTATTGATGCAATGCCTGCAATAGATTCTTCCGATACGTTGTCCCGCCGGTCCAGGTGGCACCGCCAATATCAGTAATCGCAATTCTCAGAACGCCGTCTTCCCGTGTCATTCGGTTTTGCGCCTCATCTGCCTGCTACGACATACCCGTGAAGGACATCATCCCAAATTTCCGCCAGAGCCTGCTGCAACGTGCGCGCCGGCTGCCAGTCCACAGCCCTCCGGATTTTGTCGATATTTGCCAGCTGGCTCAAACGGTCACCTTTACGCCGGCGGCTCGGGTCGGAAACGATTTCGATTGGTTCTCCGATGATTTCGGAAAGATACATAACCAGGTCTTTCACCGAGTGTTCAATGCCCGAACCGATGTTGAACACATCGTACTCACTTTCAGAAGGCATTTTGCCCAAGGCATACAACCCTTCTGCCACATCCTCCACATGAACATAATCCCGGCGGGGAGCGAGATTGCCAAGGCTTACCTTACGTTTTCCCTGATGAAGCTGTGCAAGAATTGCTGGAATGACATGCGGGTTTGTCTCCCGCCTGCCGACGACATTGAACAACCTGGCAACCACTGCCTTTCTTTGATGTTCCTGGGTGTAATGAGCCAACAACTGTTCGCCAGCCAGTTTGCTGATTGCGTAGACATTTTGCGCTCGCAGTGCGGAACGCTCGTTCAAAGCGCCATCCTGTTTCGGGTCGTACAAAGCCCCCGTAGAAGTAAACACTACCTTCGTGACATTGTGCCTCGCGGATGCGGACAAAACCGACTGTATCCCTTCCACATTTACCCGAAGAGCCTGCTCGGGGTGTTTTTCGCAAGTCGGGATATGATGAATTGCAGCCAGGTGAAAAA
>CAYWFK010000129.1:0-3135 GCA_964457375.1 uncultured Anaerolineales bacterium | reverse complement strand
TATGTTCAGCATTATTCGATATTTCTTGATTTATTGATTTTACTGAAAACAGCGATTGTGGTATTGCGTTGTAAAGGCGCTTACTGAAAGATAAAATGCAATCCGTAATGGGAAGAAAAGGCTATATTTTTTAATAAAAAACCGGAGCAAAATAACGCAAGATAAACTTTTTGGGAGAGATTTGATGACAACAATTTCATATGATGATGAAATTGACATTCGTGAATATATCGATGTCATTTTAAGGAATCGGTGGAAAATAATGTTGATTGGGTTGGTGTTTGCTGTAGCCGCTTTTGCTGTGGCGTACTTATCTCCGAAAAAATACGAAACATCAGCCACTATCGTTATCAACCGGAACCAGTTGGTGATGTCTTTGGCAAAGCAGTATCCGACCGTAGCTTTATCAAGAAACGGGAAATCGTTTGCTGAAGCTATTTACACATTGGCAGGAAGCGATGCTGTTGCACAAAGAACGATTGAGAAACTCGGCGATAAACTTCCTACAAAGTTTCATTCGACGCGAAATATCAACAAGGCGGTATCTGTGTCGACTGAGGGGGATGCGCTTGTGGTCAAGGCAGTAACCGGTGATAAGAATCTTTCGTCGTTGATTGCAAATACCTGGGCGGATGAAGCCAGGGACTTGATTAATACTACGTATAGTGGCGGCCAGCCTTTATCCGAAATTCAAAGCCAATTGTCAAAGGCAAAGAGCGAATATGATAACGCCCAGAAAGAGCTGGAAGACTTTTTTTCGAAAAGCAATATCAAGGCGCTTGAATTGCAGTCAAATAACGTGGAAAATCAACTGGGTAGTGCAATCAGTGATGAGCATTGGAAGATCAGTTACAACATCAACCGGAAGCATGCTTTGGAGCACATTCTGGCTCAGGCAAAATACCTGAAAAACCAGATTGGAAATGGCGCTGAATCCTTGCCGGCACAAGCAGGGGACGCTTTGGCTATGATTTTGGTGCGCAACCAGATCCTGGAATTCAAACCATTAGCTAAGCTGGATAAAAATGATAGTGAAAGTGAGTTGAAAACTGTCAATATTGTCGGCGTGAGAGATAATTATCCCCCATCATCCCTTTCTGTTCAGTTACAAAATGTTTCTGCACTTCTTGATGATCAAGCGAAGGTTGTTAAAGACCTTAGCGACTTGATACTTGTGCTGGAAAAGGAAATTGAGCGTGTCAATGATGAAAACAGTACAATCCTGAACACCGGTTTGGAAAAGGAAGGTAGTGAAAGTGCCCGTATACTGAGCGAGCATCTCCGGAATTTGGTAGTGTATTATGAAAAGGAAAAAGCCAAAAAGCAGGAATTGACCAATGCGCGCGACTTGGCCTGGACGACCTACAAAACGCTTCAGGAAAAGAAAACCGAAATCGAATCATCTCTGCAAGCCAGTGCCATTGTTTCACTTGCCAGCAAAGCGATCGTCCCGCAGGAACCGAAATCCAGCCACAAAGTCCTCTTCGCTTTTGCAGGGTTGGTCGCCGGTATTGCTTTCGGTTGTTTCGTGTTTTTTGTTATTCATTGGTGGAAAGATGCCGATGATCTTGACGAAAAACTGAATTGACCGGCGGGTAGCAGACTTCCTGAATCCTAGTTTATTTTCATTTGTTCATGATAAATTGTTGCTGTTTCGTGCTTTGTAATGGTGTGTTTCTCCGCAACAAGGGATATACACACCGGAACAGAAACAGATAGGTTGCGTGATGGGATGTCGCCTGCGATGAATGGAAACATTGTTAACAATACAGATTGCATGAGATTTGAGCCATGATGATGAAACGAGAACACTGGTTGGTTGATGCTTATCATCGTTTTAGGGGGTTTCCGGTGCTGCTTCAGGGGATGGCAGGGTTATTATTGTTGATGCTTGTCATCATCTTATTGACCGCCGTTGTCATCCCTGAAGCCAGAATTAATTTCTGGTCGTTGCATTATATTCACACCGCAAATCACTCGGTGCCTGAAACGGGCTTTGCGTCCCAACCGCCGCCGTTTCATAATCGGGCGGTGGTTTGGCTGGCTAAGGATGCGATTGCGCAAGGTGATTTGGAGAAAGCTGATTTTTTGGTAAAACCCTTGGCAGAAACGGGTAACAAGCAAGCTTTGTCCGTATTAGGCGATATTTTGGCAGCCAAAGGTAATTATGACGATGCGCTGGATGCATGGAAGAAAGCAAATGATTATTATGCCGTAATGCGGGAGGCTGCTCTGCTTGCTGACAAAGGCGATTTGGACGATGTGGAACTAGCTTATCGGGCAGCGTGGGAAATCAATCCCCAAAAGGCGACATTGCCTTTGGCTAAATTCCTGTGGCAAAAGCGAAACAGACCGGAAGATGCGGAAAAGTTAATTCAAGATGCACTATTGGGCAGCAGCACAAGAGAATATCCGGGGACGTTGGTTGAATATTATACGACTCTTGGAAATGTACTGCGTGCTCAGGGACGTTATCGGGATGCTGTATCTGCTTATCGAAACGTATTACAGGGTAAGCCTGATGACATTAATATACTTCATTTGATGGGTTGGGTTTATTATGACGCTGGGGATACAGAACAGGCGATACAAGTTTTTAATCAGGAAGTGGCAAATCATCCGGGAAATTATCTTGGTTATTATGATCTGGCACGTTTTTATTCCAAGAACGATATGTTTGAGGATGCTGAAAAATTATTCGAAATTGCAATGGATAAGAAGGAAGATATTCCCTGGGTGTGGGTGCAAAGAGCCAACAATTTCCGCTCTGCGAAGCAATATTCCGATGCTCTGGTGTTGTATCAAAAAACGAATAAAAAGTTCCCTGATTTTGCACAAGGATATTATGAAATTGCGTGGTGTTACCGGATGATGGGAGATTATCGGAAGGCGTTAGATGAAATCGAGCGCGCGATTTCTCTCAAAAGAACACCCAATGAATGGTATTATGTGCGTGCAGGACAAATTTATGAGTTGAACATGGATAAGGATAAAGCCATAAAAGCATATTCTAAGGCATTGGATATTAATCCGGAAAATATCACCGCTCAACGGAAGCTTATCCAGTTGGATAAAAACTGATGGATTTTGCATAGGGTATAGGTTTTACGAAAAATCAGATGACAAAAAGTAGAA
>CAYWFK010000128.1:0-3193 GCA_964457375.1 uncultured Anaerolineales bacterium | reverse complement strand
TGCTTGGCGGGTTGGCGCCGGAGTTGAACAAGAGAAATTTGTTTGCGCTTTACCGAAAGATTTATCACGAAGAACCACAGTATGGGCCTGACGAGGCAGATGCATATTATTGATAGATAATGGATTTGAAACCACTCATCTTTTCGGTTCTTATGGAATGATTTTGACGGGGATTTCAATACAGGATTGTTTTCTGATGTGATAAGCCCGGCAATCCCAGTGATTGTTGGTCTTGTACCAAATCAGTGTGAGTACATGAGGGTAATGGAATTCCCGAATGTCAGTGGCAGAGGGGATTTCGTTGCCATTCGGGTGAGAATGGTAAATTGCCAGCAAATCATGCCCGATGTGTTCCAGATGAATAAAAACGGATAACTGTTCTTCGGGGGATATTTTGAAACGCGTGCTGCTCTGGTAAATATTTGTGGTCGGGTAAACCCCGGCCGAAATGCCATTGATGCCGGCGACGATTCCGCAAGCCTCGTTGGGCGCTTGGCGGGATGCGTGCAGTTTCATTTGGTCATAATGAATGCGGTGCAAACGCAGCTTTGTGATATCAGCCCGGGTTAGTGCATCCATATTGCCAGCCCTGCCGAGAGTAGTAATATTAGCGATGCTTCGAAAAGCCAATGGCGCATTGAGTATGTTTGAAGATCATCTGTCAAGATGGATATAAGCGCATAGGCAAGCCCGGTAAGCAGGATACCGAATTGAATTGAGGAGAGCGGCAAATAATGTAATGCGCCGGTTATTTGGGAGATGATCAGAACGACAATCAAAATCGGTTGATAGCTCCATTCCCTGTTTGTCCGCAGTTTCAATACCCGCAAGGAAATCAATCCAGCTGATAATGCTACTGAAGGGATGAAGAAAACCAGGCGCATGTTTACGGAATGCATGGAAATAGTTAATGCCAGAAACAAAGCGAACAGGATCGAATGGATGAAAATCGAAGCAGGTGCCCAAAACCGATCGGAATGATCGACGACGATATATTCAGCGATGAGAATTAGCATGATTAACAGACTGCCGCCGAGAAAACCGCCCCACCACAGAATGCCGATGGGGAGTTGATACAACGGAACACTGACCACCCATGCGGTCAGGGCGGGCAGCAGCCAATGTTCGATTGTCGTTTGAGTTTTCAGCACTGGATGTTCCCGTATCATCCAGTCGGCACCGCTGGCAGCGAGCAGCCCAACCAGAATAGCCATGATGGAGCGCAGGTTGATTTCCAGCGAGAGATAAACACCCACTATTTGCAAATCGAATGACTTGATAGGCAGGTTGACAAAACGCCCGATTAGGTAAGCAAGCATGAGCGTTGCTGTTACCTGACTGAGATGATTGAGGTCGGGCAAATTGGTGGTTTCGGGTGGTTTCATGGCTTTATTTGTATCATCAGGAAGGGAAATTGCCAAGTTGTGTTAAACTGGTAGTGGCATGTTTTTTTGGAAAGGAATATCGATGACCAGAACAACGAACCAGAGATTTGGCGATTGGGGTGAACAAATGGCAAAAGACTTTCTCTGTCAACGCGGGTATCGTTTTCTTGCCAAAAATGTCAGAACACCTTACGGAGAAATCGATTTGCTGATGCTGGATGAATGCGAGCAGAAACACGATGGCAGGCAGGCATTGGTTTTCGTAGAGGTAAAAACCAGAAGCACGGATACTTTTGGGTATCCGGAAGATGCGATCGGAGCCAGAAAACGCGAACATATGATTGCGGCTGCGGAGTTTTATCTTCAGGAACACCCGGAATATAGCGAACGCTGGCGTATCGATGTGGTATCCATTCGTGTAAAAGAAAGAAAAGGTAAGCCGGAAATAGCACATTTTGAGGATGCAATTGGAGAATGGTGATTCAAAAGCAGGTGAAAAAACCGGTTGTCGTGATTGTGGGTCCGACGGCTGTTGGCAAAACCGCGATATCGATACGAGTTGCCCGGCAGGTTGGGGGAGAGATAATTTCTGCTGATTCACGCTTGTTGTATATTGGTATGGATATTGGCACGGCAAAACCGTCTCTTGAAGAACGCGAAAATATCCCGCACCATTTGATCGATGTGACTACACCGGATAACGTCTGGAGCCTTGCGGATTTTCAGCAAGCGGCAAAACGAATAATCGATGAAATTCATGCCAGAGGGGCGTTGCCAATCCTGGTGGGCGGGACGGGGCAGTATATTCGCTCGATCGTGCAGGGCTGGGAAATACCCCGGGTTTCTCCGGATAAAGGGCTGAGAACGGCTTTGGAGAAGTGGGCTGGGGAAATAGGTGCCCAGGAACTTTACGAGCGGTTGGCTGTGCTTGATCCGGAAGCAGCAGCAAAAATCGAACCGGAAAATGTTCGGAGATCGATTCGGGCACTTGAAGTTATTCTGACGACCGGAAAATTGTTTTCCCGCCAGAAAGGGCAGCGCGAAGTGCCATACCGTATTTTGCAAATCGGGTTGATCAGACCCCGTAAAGAATTGTATCGGCGTATCGATCGGCGAATCGAGTTAATGCTGGAACAAGGCTTCGAGAAAGAAGTACGGCGTTTGCTGGCGAACGGGTATTCGATAGATAATCCGCCTATGTCGGCAATTGGATACAACCAGATGATTCGGTATATCCATGGTGAAATTAGCCTGGAAGAGGCTGTGATGCTGATGAAGCGCAAGACAAGGGTTTTTGTTCGGCGGCAGGCGAATTGGTTCAAAGCCGGCGACGAAACAATCGAATGGTTCGATGTCGATAATGGCACAACCAAGGCCGTTGTCGCACGAATAAAGATGTTTTTAAAAGAATCCGGGTAAGCAAACTCCGGGCAACAGCGCTACCGGTTTGACAATCCTTTTGGTTCCCTCTATACTAATTCTAAGTTACCGACGGGGTTTTTGATTTATTTAAGGAGTGTGTGATGGCAGAGCGACCCTGGTTGAGGCATTATGATGAGGGAGTGCCTCACTCGATTGATTATCCTCAGGTACCCCTGTATTATTTTCTGGAAGATGCGGCAAAAAAATACCCTGACCATGCCTGTACGATTTTCAAGGGCGCTGTTATTTCTTATAGGGAAATGGATATCATCACAGACCGACTGGCCGCCGGACTGGTCAGCTTGGGCGTGCGAAAAGGTGACCGTATCGGAATTTTCATCCCGAATACACCGCAGTTCGTCATGGCTTATTTTGCTGTCCTGAAA
>CAYWFK010000127.1:0-3199 GCA_964457375.1 uncultured Anaerolineales bacterium | reverse complement strand
GTCCATTATGACCTTGAAATCGCCACCTCCGAAACTGAGGGGCAAATAGGGCGCGAAGTCTTGCCCTTGACTTGAAACTATTACTTTTTCCTTCCAGTGTTACATCCTCTGGGGTCCAATCCCTCAATCTACTTACCTGAATACATGCTTAACACTGACTCACTTGTTGAAACCATGGTGTACTAAAATCCTAGTGTCAATAAATGGAGAGCATTTTATTACCTGGGGAATAGTCGATGGGCAGTGTATGTCCTAATTCTCTTTACATTGTCGTACTAGACGTTGGCTTTGTTGATTGATGCAATCGACACTGCCTGAAATTATTTTCCCGATTAACTTTCATCATTGGAGTAATGCTTGACGAAAACCAAAATTAATTATGTTGTGGTTATTATGTTTGGAGATAACGTCACTCTGTTTCTTGATGAGTTCATTACCGATGAACAAGGAATTGGTGGCGTAGCGTGTTGAAAACCCTGAATGACAAAGATCACATCAGTTTTATGACAAAATGCAGTATCGGGATTTCTTTTGATTTACTAACCTTATAATAATTGAAGCTTAATTTGATGGTTTCCTTATAGGTATGCCTGAAACACTCTCTACGGGGGAATTTGCCGGGGGGAATGTTAGGGAAAAACCGTGTTCCTGAGTTAATTCAAGTTTATTTTACTGGTAGGTAATACTATCTCATCTTTTGGAGGGTTATCCAATGGGTCCTGCCACTCGTTTTTCCATTGAGCTGTGGAAGAAATTGTCGCGTGTTTTTTCGAAAACCGGTTCGAAAACCGCAAATGTATTGATTATTATTGCTATGCTTGCGCAGAACTTTTCGTTTGTCGTCGGGAGTGCTCTGGCAGCATCCCGTTCTCCCGACACGCAGAGCGAGAAAATCCCGCAGGGTGCAAACAGTGAAACTATGTTTGGAGATGGCCAAACCGGCACGCCCACTTCGACGCTCGCGTCTATGGGCACTCCAACGCTTTCGCCAACTTTCACTGAAACTGTTACCCCGACTCTCCAAATTACTACCACTTCAATCAGTACTCCAACGCAAACTCCGACAGTCACAGTGAATGTCCCGACATCAACGAGTACACCCGGTTCTACTGCCACATTAACACAGACAGACGTGTCACCTTCTGCGACTGTGATACCGGAGCAAACGGGAACAATGACACCTGTTCCGACGATTACGTTTACACCGGTACCTTCTCTTACACCGATGATCACCCCGACATCAACTTTGACTCCGACGATAACCCCGACAGTGGCTATTACCGATGTGGAGTTCCCGGCACTCACGTTATTTTTGACTGTTTTGCCGGAAAACCCGTCACCGGGGAATCATGTGATGGTGAGCTGGTCGATAATTGATTTCAGCGCAATACCAAACAAACAGGGCTTGAATATCCTGTTCACTGTTCCGGACGGTTTCAAACCGGATGACAGTTTTGGCTTTATTGATGGCGACTTTGACCCGGTAAGTAACACGCTCCGGATTCCGGTAACTGAATGGAAAGGCGAATTATTGTGGGTAACCACAGAAGATTTCAACGGTTACGGAACCATGAAAGCAGAACTATATTCCGGCAACACTCATTTGGCGGATACCGAGTTCGAGTTTGGTGAAGAAACGAGATTCGAAATCGACGAGGATGGGGGCCAGGCAGAAGGATTGGACGGTCATGTCAACGTAGATATTCTGGACGATACCTTATTCGAAGATATTGAACTCGAGATCAAATCTATTTCAATGGATGATGATGCGCCTGTGCCGTATGTATTGAGTGATAAGGCATTCGAGATAAACGCTTTTGGCGTGGAAAGTCATGAAGCTTTGACGCATTTCCAGAAACCGATAAAAGTTGAAATCCCCTATCGTGAAGAAGAATTGATGGGTGATGAAAGCGGCTTATCGTTGTTCTATTATGATGACAATGCGGAAACATGGATTCCTTTGCCGTCTGAAGTTGACACGGAAACTAATGTCCTGCGGGCATGGACAGACCATTTCACAGCGTTTGATGTGGATATTCAGGACTGGCAAGCGTCCAGATTACCAACACTGGATTCTTTTCAGGTTTCGCAATTTACCGGTGCAGCAACTTATAGCCTGCCGTTCTGGACACCTCCGGGGCCTGGAGGGTTACAGCCTTCACTTTCTCTGAGCTACAATAGCCAGGTTGTCGATCAGGCAAATCGTAAAACACAGGCATCATGGACCGGTATGGGGTGGAGTCTCAATGCGGGCGGTCAAATTGTGCGCAACATGAATGGCACAATGGATCGCCTGGATGACGACACTTTCAGCATCGTTGCTGGAGGAATCAGCGGCTTGCTGATTCGCGTGAACGAAAGCGGTATACCGGCAGATGTTTCGTCTTATCATTCGCAAGACAGTCAGTTTTGGCGGGTTTGGGCGCACCATGAAGGTGGTAATAGAAACGGCCGTATCGTGTATTGGGAAGCATGGAATAAAACCGGTACGCATTACATCTTCGGGAACACGGATAACAGCAGGGCACAATATCCTTACTACCACAGTTGTACATATAAAAAGCAGCTATATTGGAATTGGGCGTTGGCTTCAGTCACCAACGTTTTCGGGAAATCACTGACATATACCTATACAAAGGAATCGATGCAACACGACCACTGCGGCAATTCTTTTACGCGCCCGGTGGATTTGGATATTCATCTGAAAGAGATTACTTACCCGAACAATCGTTATCGGGTTGTCTTCGACACTGAATCTCGTCAGGATTATGACGTGGCTTGGGGAAATTCTAATTCAAGATCGTTCTATGCAAAGACAAGACTTGCTTCGATCAGAATCATTCATAACCCAGACGGAAACTGGGGAAACGGGGATGATGCGGTTATTCGTAAATTCCAATTTGTCTATGCTGCGAACGCAAACGATGCGATTGCTACGAGTTTTACCTGGAGCAAGGGTGGGAAGACGACTACTTTGATGAAGGTAAAGGAATATGGTGTAAATGGTGGTGCTTTTCCTGTAACCACAACTTTCGAGTATGGTGATGATTTGCACATGACAAAGGCAAACAATGGATATGGCGGTAGTGTTGCATTTAGCTATGATTATTGGAGTGCCAATCATGCCACGGAAGCCCGCAAAGCACCGATATTCGCTTGTTCCGGTAATAGGCAGCATCCCAGTAGAAATGGGTGGGTA
>CAYWFK010000126.1:0-3255 GCA_964457375.1 uncultured Anaerolineales bacterium | reverse complement strand
TATTTGTACTAAACTTAAACTGTGATACATCGGTAAGCGCCATGACGCTTACCGTTTTTGCAGGATAACTGAAATACTGTCTGTTTCGTTGTTTTTGACGAACTCATTATTTGGGAGGGTAATATGATGTATGATGAAGGCAGCGATCCGTCTGCTGAACTGTCACAACAGCAATGGTGGAAGAGAGTTATCGGGGCGTATGGGGGCGGGAATGGGCGAATCTTTGTTAAGGTTAAGTACCGATGGTTTCCAATTATTGAAAGGGAAGTCTATGTCCTTAGCCCATCTTATGCAACCAAGGAAACGCATAACTTTCTTGAGTGGGTTGACAATGATACTCTGTTAATTCATGAAACCGGAGAGACAATCAAACCGGGAATTGTGAGTTTTCATACCCCGCTAGTTGTTACGTTTCCGGTTTTGCTGATACTTATGCTTTTTCGAATCGTCGTTGGGTTTGTCTAATCGATGCTGCCAGGTTTTGGCGGGCGGATTTTCTGTAAAAACAGCACGCGAATACCGGCATGTTCATGCCTGGCTATTGCTGGACAGTAACAGGGAAAAGTAGCAGAGAATCCGCAACTCCGGGATTCTCTGCTTGTGCGTCGATGATAAGATTGGCTTTACCGAATGGTTGACAAGGCTATTTCAATCAATTGTTCCGGGGTCAATCCGTCCGTTTTGCCGGTTGACAGGGAATAAAGCATATTTTTCACTCGCCATTCCAAAGTCAGGGCAGCATCATAATTCCATGCTTTTTCGTTTTCGTACCATCCACCCCGAATTAGTACGGCAGGGTATTGATTGTCGAGTAGCACTTCTTCGACGGCATCGGGTGCGACAATCTCACCGTGTGTCCACTCGCAGCTGCCACATACGAAAAGTGACAAACTTTTGCATCCGTTTTTCCATGAAACGATGAGCGTTTCGGGCAGATTTTCGTTCCCGGAATATACCGAGACATTCTCTTTATCCAGCACATACGCGGCGGGGACATTATCCGGTAATACCACGTCGTACGGGAATACTGCAAGTGCTTTGTCAAGCGACATGATCCGGGGTTCAATCGTTTTTACGTCATTTCCCTGATACGGATAATCGTTCGAGATAGCGAAGATCCTGCCGGCAATTTCTGCGGGGTATGTCAGGATAATTGCCCGTACCGGCGAAATTGTCATTGCCGTGATGAATACGATTGCCAGCATGGCGGTTATCCAGCAGAGTTTCGTTTTCCTGTTTCCCTTGAATATAGCAGATACCATTTTCCAGCTCCCTTGCGGATGATAGTCGTGTGAGGATAGTTTCTTGTGCAGATTTTGTGCGAACTCCGGATCGGGTTGTTCGCGTAACAGGTATAAGAATTGGTCATTCATGATATTCACTCCATTTCTCGCGGATGTGTTTTATGGCACGGTGCAGGATGGTGCCAACGTTACTTTCAGAAAGACCTGTTATCTTTGCCACTTCACGGTTCGTCATGCCGGCGCCGTATTTCAATGCAATCAAATCCCGTTCGCGTTCTGAAAGTTCGAGGAGCAACTTTCTCAATCGTTCTTTGTCTTGCTGTCGATGGAAACGCTGTTCGACGTCGATGTTTTCCGGTAGTGTCTGGTATTTTGAGAGAGGTTCCAGCCTTTGTGCTGTCTTCCTGCTTTTCCGTAGATGTTCCCTGAACACTATCTTTGCAATGCCAAAAAGCCAGGTCGATGGCAATGAAATGCTGCTGCGGTAGCGTGAGCGCGATTTCCAGGCACGTTCGAAGACTGTTGCCGTCAGGTCCTGAGCGAGATCACGATCACTGACTTTGTACAAGAAAAAGTTGTAGATACGCGGCAGTTCCTTTGTGTAAACTTCATCCCAATCGACTTGTCGGGTGATGCTGTGCAGTGCGTCAAGGATTTTGGATTTAGCGTTCATGTCATTATTATATTGACACGCGGGCGGAAAGTATCACAGCTCTGCGTCAGCCTTCACGTTTTTTCGGGCGGCAGCCGATTGACAACCCCGCGTTAACCTGACGCATTTACGTCTTGCAGCGGTAAACAAGCGGCGCGAAATTTGCAAAGTTGGGCTATACTGAAATTGTGGCGTGAATGGAAAGCCAGCGGGTGATGCCCACGTTGTGGTGCATACTGACAAGTACACAATTCGAAGTGGTCGAGGTATGGATACTATTAGTAGTGAACAAAAATATTACGCCCAAACATACAAAAATATCCATTTGAAGCAAGGCGAAATCGTAAATAGTAGATTTACTGACTGCACATTTATCAAATGCTCGTTAGAGAGTGGTGTATTTAATAATTGCCGGTTTGCTAACTGCACATTTTTGGAATCCAACTTGAACCTTGTTCAAATACCAGGGAGTTCATTTCCTTCTACACGTTTTGAGAAATCAAAGTTAATGGGGATTAACTGGACGCAAGGGGATTGGTCTTTGTTTGGTCTTGGTAATCTGATAGGATTCTACGACTGTGTACTCAGTCATAGTACGTTTATTGGATTGGATCTCAAGGGTCTTGAAATAATGAATTGTATTGCCCATGAAGTTGATTTTCGTGACGCGATTTTATCAAAAGTAGACTTTTCGGGAACGGACTTGGCAGGGAGTGTATTTGGTAATACCAATCTTTCAGGAGCTGATTTAAGTCGGGCGCGAAACTATGACATCAATCCTGAAAGAAATATCTTGAAAAAGGCACAATTTTCATTGCCAGAAGCGATGGCACTTTTGTATAGTATGGATATAGTATTGAAGGATCAAGATAAACTTGTTTAGTCAACAGGATTAAATGAATGCTGTCCAACCATGCGTGCAGCCGACCCGCCTACGGTGGAGGATCGCCGGTGCGAAATTTGCAAAGTTGGGCTATACTGAAATTGTGGCGTGATTGCAAAGCCGGCGAGGGGTGATGCCCACGTTGGTACGCATAATTTGATACGGGAAGCGACATGGAATTCAGAAGTCCCTTGAGTAATCTTAGTGAAGTGCTGCTCCAGATTCAGGAATCAGCGAATTTGTATCGTGAGACGTTGAGAAAGAATGAATCTGCTACGCGAGCAGTTCTTATCGATCCTGTTTTGCGGGCATTGGGGTGGGATACAGCCAATACAAACATGGTTGAAGTGGAAAAGATAATGGACAGCGTGCGGGCAGATTACGCGCTGTACGATAGCAACGCTATCCCTCGTATCATTGTTGAAGCCAAGGCGTTGGGAACAAATCTTCAGCAGAAGAAATTGATCATGTCTTTG
>CAYWFK010000125.1:0-3386 GCA_964457375.1 uncultured Anaerolineales bacterium | reverse complement strand
CAACGGCATCCGCATTTTCCAGCACATAGCGATATTCCGGCCATTCGGAAAGATGCACTTTGCCGGTGGAATCTGTTTCGCGAAGCCATCCTTGTGGTGTAACCCCGATGAAAGCATTGGGGAAACTTCTGATGATTCCCGGATCGATTTCCTGGGCGATAGGTCCGAGATGCACAATGGGGGTTTCCCGCCATGTGTCAGGAATGATATTCGCGTGGATAAGTGATGCCCGGTGATGCAAAAACTGGGTTCTGCCTTTCTCCGTATCGATATTTTCGTAAGTGGTGGAGAGTTCTGTTGGCAGATTGATCATGGGTATTCCATCGAAGGCGTCGAGCGCCAATTCGTTCCCCCAGGATGTAATGACACCTACCTTCATGCCTATTGCCCGGGCGGTTAGTGCTGAATAGGCAACCGTACCGCCGATATGGTTGCCTTCCGGTGTGATGTCGATAGAAATGTGCCCGATGACCAGATAGTCGACCGGGGGAACATATTTTTGTGTAAGCATAATGAAATTATACCCGAAAGAAAAAGCCCCCGATATAGTCAATTCGGGGGCTGGTGAGTCAAGGGGATTTTAGTTCTTTTTCGGGTAAATTACGATTTTCCTGTGTTGTCCTTCCCCGGTGCTTTCGGTGTATACATCCGGGTTATCACGCAGCGCGATGTGGATGATGCGCCGTTCATTCGGCGGCATTGGCTCGAGTGCCAGAGAACGCCCTGTGGTAATGACCTGCTCTGCCATGCGTTTGGCAATTTTGTTGAGCTGCTGTTCGCGTCTGGTGCGGTAGCCTTCAACGTCAACGACCAGATAAACGGATTTGCCTAACTCTTTGCTGACAATCAGACGCACAATGTATTGCAAGGCGTTCAGCGTTTCGGCATTTTTGCCGATCAGGATGCTCAGGTCGTTCCCGTGGATGTTGATTAGCACAGGTTTGATGCCGGTTTGATCGTCGGCTTCTCCGTATTCTGCTGTAACCTGAGCATGGACTTTCATTTTTTGAAGCAGATCATTCACGGTTCCTTTGGCGATGTCCAAAAGATCGTCTGCTTCCTGGTCGGAATCCACTGGTTTTGTGTCTGTGGATGCCGTGTCGTCGGATTGGTATGCTGCAGAGCGGGGAAGTTCGTCTGAGCTGTCATTCGAAACTTTCTCTGATAAAGACGGGCTCGTTTCTTTTACGATCAGGCGTACCCGGGCTTGTCGGGCGCGTAACCCGAAAAGTCCTTTACTGCCTTCATCGAGTATTTCCACTTCGATTTCATCTCTGGATAATCCCAGATCGTTCAATCCTTTTTCTATGGCTTCTTCTACAGTCGGAGCGATTATTTCTAAAGTGGCAGCGTTTTTATTCATGACCTTCTTACCTAACTGTTTGAATTTATGGGAATGATTAATGGGCTACAGTGTAATCCAGTCTTATGCTTTTTTCCTCAAAAGATTTTTCCAGTCGATGTTTCCCATGGCAGCGTATTGCAGAATCGTTGCAAGGTTGCTGACAACGAAGTAAAGCGCAAGGCCAGAAGAAAAGCTGTAAGCCAGCCACCCCATAAAGACCGGCATATACATGTTCATGCCTTTTGTCATCATTGCAGCCTGGTCGTTGTCGTTTCCTGTTGGTGTCGGTGTCATGAGTTTTGACTGGAAATATGTAGTCACCATTACGATAATAGCCAAAACGGGAATACCTATCCCGAAGACAGTAAGTCGTTCCGGTTGGCTAAGATCCATCCATAAAAAATGATTATGGATAGGAATTAAATCTGCGCTGTCTGAAAGATAGTGAGACAAGTTCAAGAGCTGCAGCGGCGAGACAGCCAGCGCGTTGATAATTGCCTGATAAAGTGCAAAGATAATCGGCAGTTGGATGATTGTCGGTAAACAAGAACCAAACGGGTTCACACCGGCTTCCTGATAAAGTTTCATTTGCTCCTGGGCAAACTTCTCTTTGTCATCCTTGTACTTTTTTTGGATTTCTTTCCACTTTTTCGATTGTTGCAGTTCCTGAAGTGCTTTCGAACTTTTCACCTGCTGGGCATTCAAAGGATAGATAATCAATCGAATGAGTATGGTAAACAGGATAATTGCCAGGCCAAAGTTCTGTCCTACGAATCGGTAAATATAGAGAAGAATATTTACGTTTAAACCTACAAAAGAGTCCCACATAAGTCAATATCCGCTTTCTAACTTTTGATTATTTCTTTTTCTCAGGGGTGAAAACCCATACCTGTTTGCCGCTTTCATCATAAGCACGAATCAGGGCTTTCGTATTATCGGTGGCAACGAGAATTGTACCATCAGCATCGACGATTTCGGTGTAGGAATGGCCCTCGAATTCTTGTGTCCAGCGAATTGCTCCTTCGGTGTTGGTGCTGATAAGTTTACCATCCGTAGAGCCAAAAAATATTGAATCTCCTTTTACCAACGGTTTGCCGGTAATCGATTTTGCTGGTTGGATTTCCCAAAGTTTGCTCCCTGATTTTCTGTCGAGCGCGTAAAAAGTGCCGCTTAAATCACCAAAGTAAAGTTTGTCCTGGTCGATGACCGGGCTTGCCCAAACCCAATCGTTTGTTGAAAACCGCCAGATGATTTGCTGGTTGTTTTTATCGATGGCAAGAACTTCTTTGTCGAAGGTGCCGATGTATAAAATGTCGTCATCGCTGATTGCCGGTGTGCTGACAATGGCACCGCCAAGGTCTTCTGTTTTCCATAGCAGGGAACCGGTCTGGGAATCCAGTGCATACAAATGATGATCCATGGATGGCACGATGATGCAATCGCAATTCGCGTCGGTCACCGGTGAAGCCCAAATCGGGTCACTGGTTTCAAACGGTTTCCACAATTCCGAACCGGATTTGGTGAGAGCATACACTGAACTATCGGAAGACGGTGCGAAAATGCCTTGTTCTGTGATGAGCGCGCTGCCCACAAACTGGCCTTTGCTGCCGTCGAACACCCAATTCTGGGAGCCGTTTTCTGGATCCAGGCTGAAAAGTTTGCCATTGTAGGAGCCGACAATCAGTTGACCGTCATCAGTTAGTTCAGGTTTGGCATAGAAGGTTGCTTTTACATCCTTGTCGGTCGGGAAGCGCCAAACCTCTTTGCCGGTTTTGAGATCGACAGCATAAACTTGTTTGTCGAAAGCCAGATAAACTCTGGAATTATCGGCGTTGATGCTGGGAAAGCCGGATGGTGTCAGGCTGCGGCCGCTGCATCCGCTGATGGATGCTGCGAGCAGGATGATCATGAGAAGTAAGAAAAACTTTGTGGATTTCATCATATTCAACTTTACTTTTTCCTGAATCTGGTTTTATGGAACCGGGTCGAATCCTCCGGGGTTGAAAGGGTTGCAACGGAGAACACGCCATGCTGCCATTAG
>CAYWFK010000124.1:0-3630 GCA_964457375.1 uncultured Anaerolineales bacterium | reverse complement strand
GTGGCTCAACCTTCCAGGCACACATAGCCTGAGCAATTTTGCCATTTTCATTGGGGCGTATATTCCCGCTTCCCTTTTCGGAGGATTTCTTTTTGGGGAAATACTGCAAAAATTCAGGCGTTCCGGGAACTTATCCCAGTCAATTGTCGGGATAACAATCTTTCTAATTGCACTTGCCGGGTTCAAGCTCCGCATGAACGATATTCAACCGGCGAAGTTTGCATTGCTTACCAGACCGGATGTCCGCTCCAGTGCATGGATACGGCAAAACACACCATCCAACGCCAAATTTTGGATCAATTCTTTCCCGGCTTTTTACAATTCCAGAGTCGGTTCCGATGGAGGTTGGTGGCTACCGATTATCGCCCACAGAAATGTATCCGTCAGACCGCTCAACATTGATTTCGAACAACCTTTGCCACCACACCAAAGAGAAATCATCGACCGTCTTGCCGATCTGCTCCAAACCCGCGGCATGGTGGACGACCCAGAAGCGCTTATTCTATTGAAAGCCAATCATTTTACACATATTTACATCGGGCAACAAAACGGGCGGGTTAATTACTCAGGAAAAACGCTCGATCCTGACCTTTTCCTGAAAAGTTCATCTTACAACCTCGTGTATCATCAAGATGCAGTATGGGTGTTTGCAATCAATCCATAACCCGTAAATCAATCCGCAACACCGAAGAATATGAAAACACAACAAAAGCATTCTCTAACAATTTGTTATTTCGGAACGTATCGAAAGAATTATGCACGTAATGCCCTTCTCATCGAAGGGTTAATTCAAAACGGTGTTCATGTCATCGAGTGCCATCAAACGCTTTGGCGAGGTGTAGAAGATAGAGTTAACGCAGCCTCCGGCGGATGGAAGTCACCTGCATTTTTGCTTCGCGTTCTCAAAAGTTACACCCAGCTTCTTATGGATTTTATCAAATTGCCGGATTATGATGTTATGGTCGTCGGCTACCCGGGGCACTTTGACGTTTTTCTTGCACGTGTATTAGCATGGCTGAGACGAAAGCCCCTTGCCTGGGATGTTCTCAACTCTATTTACCTGATTAGCAAAGAAAGAAGCCTAGACAAGCGAAGTCCCTTTACAGTCACTGTCATCAAGACGATTGAAAGATTAGCCTGTAAGCTTCCTGATATGCTGTTTCTTGATACTGAACGCTTCGTTCAATGGTTTTGTACTACACACAAACTAACACCCTCTAAATTCAGGATAATTCCCATTGGCGGGGATAACCGGTTTTTTCATCCGTTACCCGCTGTCGATATAGCTAACGGGCGTTTCGTTGTAGTCTATTACGGATCCTATATCCCAAACCACGGTGTTGATGTCATACTTCGATCGGCAGAGCTTCTCAAATCCGACACGCCCATCGAATTTATCATGATAGGAGATGGCCCTGAAAAATCTTCTGCCATTGAGCTATCCCGACAGTTAAACTTGCACAATGTCCATTTCCATGATTGGCTTACAAGAGAAGCACTCGTTGACATAATCGCCAAAGCGTCTCTCGTGCTTGGCGCTTTCGGAACGACAAAACAAATTACCTTGACCAACAACAACAAAATTTACGAAGCTTTTGCTATGCGCAGGCCTGTGATTAGCGGCAATTCACCAGCGTTACCATCTGTTCTCGAACACAAAAAGAATATCTATTTGGTCGAGCGCGGCAACCCGCACGCATTAGCAAATGCCATTATCGACATCAAATCACATCCTGAACTCATTCAAAATATGGTCGATAACGGTGAAAAAATATTTCACAGTCATTTCAGCATCGAAAAGATTGGCAAAATCTATCGGGGTTATTTACTTGAATTGCTGTCCGCTACCAAAAGGAAACGATGAACCGTCCATTACGAATTCTCTTCTTGCTTACCCAGGATATTCTTAGTCCATCCGGCCTTGGAAGGTATTTTCCACTGGCAAAGGCCTTATCTTCGCGGGGTCATCACACAATGATTGCTGCCCTTCATTCGGATTTTGCGTCACTTACTGAAAAAGAATTCGTACAAGACGGCGTAAATATCCATTATGTCGCCCAAATGCATGTTCACAAATCAGGTAACAACAAAACGTATTTTTCATTGCCAAAATTGGCCTGGGTCGTCGCGAATGGCACATTCCGTTTAACCGCGACTGCCTTTCACGAACGTTTTGACATCATTCATATTGGAAAACCTCACCCCATGAACAGCATAGCCGGGCTGCTTGCTTCGTCTGTCAATAAAAACACAAAAGTATTTCTGGATTGTGATGATTACGAAATTGGCGTCAATCGATTCCAGCATTCATGGCAGCAGAAAGGTATCGGGGTATTCGAGAATTGGGTTCCGCATCATGTCGACCATATTACTACGAATACACATTTCAATCAAAACCGGCTGCAAATGTTGGGAATACCTCCGGAAAAAATCACTTACCTGCCCAACGGCATCGACCTTTCCCGATTCATTGAACCCGATCCAACTATCTTGGAAACAAAACGTCAATCCCTTGGTTTATCCGACAAAAAAGTTATCTCATTTATTGGCAGCATAAGTTTGCCGGGGCATCCCGTTGATATCCTCTTGCATGCCTTTACCAAAATCCTTCAACAAATCCCCAATGCGGTTTTATTACTGGTTGGTGGCGGTGAAGATATTGATGTTGTCAAAGCAATGGCAATGCGCCTGGGCATTGCAGACAAGATAGTCTTTACAGGCAGAGTGGCGCCGGACGACGTCGTTTATTACTATCATCTGTCAGACGTAACTGTCGATCCGGTTTATGATAACGCAGCAGCAAAAGGCAGATGCCCGCTTAAGTTATTCGAAGCATGGGCTTGCGGAACACCATTTGTCACATCTGATGTCGGGGACAGGAAACTCCTCATCGGCAATCCACCTGCGGGAATGCTAAGCGAACCAGGGAATACTCTGTCGCTCTCGAAATCCATTATTAATATACTTAGCATTAAGCCCACTTCTATTGCTCTCATCACAGAGGGGAAAAAGAAAATTCCACTTTTTCATTGGCATATCCTTGCCAGAAAATTGGAGGATACTTATTTTTCCGCTACGGATTACCACTTGGCAGTAAACAACAACGACGGCCATGATTAATTTTTTCAATTTCAAGAATCGATTTATATTCAAGAATATTTTAATTTTACTTTCAAGTGCCGCTTTCTCGCGTGGAATAAGCGCCATCGTTATATTGATTACCGCAAGACAATTAGAGGCTTCCAATTTTGGGCTTTACACTGCCGGTTTTGCTTTGAATACACTTCTTGCCATACTGTTTAATCTCGGTATGGATACTTGGTTATTACATGAAGGTGGAAAAGACAAAACGCAAATTGCATCAAAAATTGGCACGATTCTTTTTTTTAAGTTTCTTTTAGGTATTTTATGGATTGTACTCATTTTCGCCATTGGTCATTTATTACCACAAGAAACTTATCCAATCAGCATTTTCATTATGACTGCAGTTTCCATCTGGCTTGGTTCAATTATCTCCACAATATTGACATCATTCAAAGCCGCGCTCATGAATACATCCACTTTGGCGATTGAAAGTATAAACAGTATCCTCTGGTTGCTTCTAACGATATTTGCAGTTTATTACGATAT
>CAYWFK010000123.1:0-3760 GCA_964457375.1 uncultured Anaerolineales bacterium | reverse complement strand
GGGGGTTGCTGTGCTGGCGGCTAAATACGGAATCCGTGTAATTTTTCCGGTTAGCATGATTACCGAATTGTTCTTGTTGGTGGCAATCGGCGGGATTGTTTATCTGATATTGATCCGCTCGGTGTTCAAGAGTTTGGCAGTGGATATCACGCGGATTTCAACCCCTTTGTTGGGACGTTATCAGGTTTTCGCCGACAAGCTTCTCAATCTGAATTGATTATTGATGAAATCTTTTTACTCCAAAATCTATAAAAATTTTAAACATCATCAACGATTAACCTCGCTTCATTACGGGAAGGATGACAACGAATATTTCCTGGTGTCTTACCCGAAATCGGGGAATACATGGCTTCGCTTTTTGTTGGCGAATACACTCGTTCCCAACGATGAAAAGATAACTTTGTTGAATATCGGGGAATATGTGCCGGATATTCATGTTCCGGCACAGTGGAAAACGATAACAAATCATCAATCGCTTTTCAATAGTCTGGCCTATAAATTCGTCAAAACCCACGACCCGTTTTCTTTGTATTATCGCAACAAGAAAGTCATCTACCTTGTACGTGATGGACGCGATGTGCTTACTTCGTATTATCATTATCTTGTTACACGCAAGAATGGCGTTTCTTTGTCCGGCCTCATCGAAGGAGATAATACCTTCGGTGATTGGGGGGGGCATGTGATGAGCTGGGAAAATGGCAAGTGCAAAGAAAAAATCCTAATTCATTATGAGGATTTGCTGGCTGACCCCGTTCATGAATTGGAGCGATTGTGTGATTTTCTTGAGTGGCAGCCGAACCATGATGTCATCCTGCGTGCGGTTGAGAAATCATCGTTTCAGCATCTTCGCAGCCTGGAGGAAAAATACGGAGGGCTGCATTCGGTAACGCAATCCGGTGGCAGAAAGAGCGCATTTTTTCGAAAAGGCGAAACAGGGGACTGGAAAAACCTGTTTTCTTCGAAAGATCTCGATACTTTTTGGAACCGTTATGGCAATGTTATGGCGGGGCTGGGATACAGGAAATGACAACGCTGAAATTTCTCCGGTTTTCGGATAGTGGATGCAAGCAATGATGAGAAAGAAATCCAAACGTAACTTGTGCACCGGATATTTGGCTGCGGAGAATCCGATTTGATACAACAGGGAACCCGGCAATTACACAATATTTTCTATCAGGTTTTGCCTGCTGTCAAAGAATCATTGCGGGAACTGCGCCCGGCGAAACCGGTTCGCCTGCAATACTTCCCCGGGAGGAAATTTCAGGCGGCAGGGTATGGGGATGTCAGCAGCGTTCATCCGCTTACAAAGGATACGCTGACGGAGGTTTTGAGTAACCCCGTTTTTGAGAAGATAACTATTGTCGATTGGATTATCGACGGCAGGCGTGACACACTTGTAACTCCGGGTGATTTGATGCATGCTTTTGTGAGCGCTTTACCCCGGCTCGAACGGGTACGTTTGAGGACGAGACCGTGTGATTTTGACTTGCTGCGAAAAGACATCGCCGGCATGGCAGAATCTTCAAACGCATCGAATACGGTGCCGGAAGTGATGCTTTTTCTGCAAGAAGGGGTAGGCTGTGAGCGGCGCCAGTCCGATGAGATGAGCGCTGCTTCTGAAATTGTCCGGTATCTGCGGGAAGCAGAGATTCCGGTTTCCGCCCGTTATGTTTTGAACGCGGATAACTGTTTCCATGCTGATGATTTTCTGCTGTGGTGTGATGAAAACGGTGTCACCGACTGGGCTTTTGGCGTAGCACTCCCGGCCGGTGAAAAGGTGCTTGATCCTGACAAAATATTCCGCGGTGAGCAGCAGTTCCATTTGGCGATGTTTTTCGAAGGGCTGGTTTCCCGGAGAAAAATGCCGCTTGCCAAACGCCAGTTTTATGAAATGATGGCGGAAGGTTTTTCCGGCAAAGGGCATTCGGGTGTTTCTTGCAAAAAACCTCCTCCGGTTGTATCGCTGGACAGGTTCGGAGGAGTCAGGCTGGCACGCCGTTTCTTCGCCCTGCCGGGAATTGAAATGGAAAAACGGGAAAAGAATCCGGATGGGGGGGATAGCTCTGACGAGGTTCGCCATCAGGCTGATGTTTTGTGTGAACCGGCTGAGACGCCCGGTTTGGCTTATATTTTCCGGCGGGGGAAACAGGCTGCCGGAAACCTAATCCGTCAACGGGGAAATCACGTTCGCTCCGGGCAAATCTTTCCACAGGTGTTGACTGCCCCGCAAACGGCGCATCCGCAATCGTGGAAACATGTACTCATCACTGGCTGGTATGGGACGGAAACAGCCGGGGACAAAGCCATTTTGGGGGAGTTGCTGCATTTCCTGAAAACGAATTCGCCGGAAATCCGGATAACCCTGACGACACTCAACGAGCGTGTCAGTATCCGGACGCAGATGGAACTGGAAGCGCTGGACGGGGCGGCTTTGGTGGATTTGCATCATGCTCACCGGAAAACCCTGATTGAATCCGTGGATGCTGTCATTATCGGAGGGGGCCCTTTGATGGAGTCGCAGGCGATGGAACAAATCTGGCGGATTTTTTCCGAAGCCAACAAACAGCGGAAGGCACGGATTATCTTCGGCTGCGGGGTAGGCCCGCTGCATTCGGCGTATATTACCCGGCTGACAGATGCGGTTTTACAGATGGCGACGGCAGGTTTCTTTCGCGATATTGCGAGCTTTGATTACGCGAAGAAGATTGCTCCGAACGCCAGGTTTGGTTTTGCCTGTGACCCTGCGTTTGCTTATGTGCGCCGCTGGGCGGAGGAACATCCGCTTCAGACGGACGGTAAGCAGGATGCAAGGAAACGCATTGCCGGTTTGCTCAGGGCAAACACCCGCGAATTTGTGCCGGGGCAATCCGGGGCAGGGATGGATGCATTGAACCGGGAAACGGCAGGCGAACTGGCAAACATTTTGGAAACTGCCTGTATCGAAGGCGAAGGCGTTGTTGAGCTGCTCCCGATGAATACACCATGGCTTGGCGGGGATGACCGCTTGTTCAACCGGCAGGTGGCCAGCGCGTTCGAAGGACTGCAGCGGGTGCATGTCGAACGCCGTTATCTTTCCCTGAACCGGTTGATTGATGCTTTGCGCCTGGCTGATGTTGCTGTCGCAATGCGTTATCACGGGCATATTTTTTGTGCGGCTTTGGGAATTCCCTTCCTTTCGATTAATTACACGGGGAAAAACGGGAAAGTACAAAGCTTGATGCAGCGATTGGATACTGAATCCTGGTCTGAGGACTGGAATTCGATCGATACGGAGAAAGCAGCCCGCTTGTTGGTCCGGGCAATCAGGGAACGAGAAGCCTTATCGGAATTTTTGTCCCGGCAAGCTGATGAAATGGTTGCTGATTTGCAGAAGGTTTATGCACAAGTCTTCGATGTTCAGGCAGTGGAGTGATTTCGGTGCAGGTGTCTGGCAATACGAAGGTAAGACTTAACAACTGAAAGGTTTTCTTGCATGGCAAAAATACTGATTATTGGCGGGGCAGGATTCGTCGGGTCTCATTTGGCGGATGTGTGTTTGGAAAAAGACAATCAGGTAACGGTCTATGATAATTTTTCGGTCGGCCGCCGCGATTTTCTGCCGGATGATCACCGGTTGCACATTATCGAAGGCGATATTTTGGATACGCAGGGCTTGTCCGAAGCCATGAAGGATTTCAATCCGGAACTTGTTTTTCACCTGGCTGCAATTCATCATATCCCGACTTGCGAAAAACACCCCGAGCGGGCTCTTCGGGTAAAT
>CAYWFK010000122.1:0-3839 GCA_964457375.1 uncultured Anaerolineales bacterium | reverse complement strand
CGATTGCCACCAACAAGAACAATTCGGTAATCATGCTAACCGGAAGAACCGCACGGATTCCGTATTTAGCCGCAAGCACAGCAACCCCCATCAAGCCGGCAGCGCCGCACGCGGGAAGAACCGGTTTGATGATTTGCCACAAACTGCTGTGTAAATAGTGGCCAACGATCCCAAAATCAAGAATTCCGAAAGCTGTGCGGACCAGCGTAACAGCCACAGCGACCCCGACAATACCAAAGAAACTACCCGCCCAAATCGAAAACAGGTAAAACGGGGCAATCAACAGCATGAGTTTGAAGCCAACATCCGGGCGCCCAATTGTTTTATAAATCGCTCCTGTCGGTGAGCCGACAGCATAACGAATCGCATAGATAATCAGGATTCTCATTGGCAGAATAGCGTTAGCCCATTGTTGACCGTATATCGTCAAAACAAAGTCGTCTGCAATGATGAAAAGGCCAACCAGCAAAGGTATGGTTACGACCGACAGAACGCGCATGATGTTTTCCAGTCCGTTACGCAACGATTTGACCGTACCCGAAATCACGGAAAACGTCGGCAGGGTAAGCTTGTTCGTCAAGGTAACAATCGTGCGGTTGACCAGATTTGCCGACTGCCAGGCAAGGTTATAAATACCCAAATTGTAACTGCCCATCAACTTGCCAATCAGCAATGTGTCGCCTTCTGAGATTACATAATGCAACACCGTTCCGCCAATGATATTAATCGTATAATTGAAAATCCGTCGCCAATGCTGCAAATACAACCGGAGATGCGGCCTCCATGCCACCATTTTGAAGGCAACAACCGCACGAATGGGTGAAGCGACCACGCCGGGGATGACAATGCTCCAAACGCCAAACCCTGTCAGTGCCATGCTCACACTAATCACGGCTTTCCCGATTTCCAAAATGCCATCCCGGATTTCCAGTTTTTGAAAATCAAGATTTTTCTTAATCAGCGCATCCGGTATTTTCGAAATCGTATCAATCGGGTAGCGCAAAAGCATGACAATCAAAATCAAGCTCAACGCCGGTTCCGAATAAAAACGGCTGACAAACGGTACAAGAAACAGCCCGAGAATCACCCCCAGGAGAGAAAACACCAAATCCATCCAGAACGCAGCATGTACGCGCTCTTCCCTGCCGGTTTCATTATCATAAATCACAAACTGGTTAAATCCGTCCGACCCGAGGATGACCAGAAACCGAATAACCACCTGAGCCAATGCCACAAGCCCAAAATCAGCCGGGCTAAGTTTTCTGGCCAGGATAGCCATCACGCCAAGATTGACCACATTGGTCACCAGCATTCGGCTATACAGCCACGCCCCGCCCCGAACGACCTTGCGTTTGATCGTTTGCCGTCCTTCTTTCGGAAACGGATTACCGCTCATCCCTGATCCATCAACAGAGCCACAATTTTATGCGCCGCATTTCCATCCCCAAACAATTCCGGCGGCTTGCTGCCCGGAGCATCAAACGTATCGATATTGCGGAGAATGCTGTCCCTGTCTGCACCCACAAGTCGATTCCAGCCTGCATCCACGGTTTCCACCCACTCCGTTTCATTTCGAAGCGTAAGACAAGGCACTTCGAAGAAATATGCCTCTTTTTGAATGCCCCCGGAATCTGTCAAAATCATTCTGGCATTTTCTTCGAGCACAAGCATATCCAGATATCCCACCGGATCGATGAAAACCAGCCCTGTCGATGCTTTCCACTTATCAGTCAAACCATAATCATTCAGCGCCTTTCGGGTTCTGGGATGAAGGGGCATAACAATCGTTTCCCCTGTCTGCGCCAGTGCGTCCAGAATAGTTTCCAGTTTTTTGCGGTCATCCGTGTTGCCAGGCCTGTGAATCGTAGCCAGAACATAGCCTTTACTGGCAAGGTTCAAGGAAGACAAAATCGTCGAACGCTGCTGTGCCCGTTCAGCAAACATCAAAACCGCATCATACATCGTATCCCCCGTAAAGTGGACGCCACGGGTAATGCCCTCTCCCCGCAAAGTTGCCACCGCCGATTGTGTCGGGCAAAACAAAAGAGAAGCCGCATGATCCGTCAACACCCGGTTATATTCTTCCGGCATCATCCTGTTATAAGACCGCAAACCGGATTCGACATGAGCCACGGGAATATGCAGTTTGCAGGCAGCCAGAGCACCGGCAAGGGTGGAATTCGTGTCACCATAAACAAGCACCCAATCAGGTTGTTCCCGCAGCAATGCCTTTTCGATACCGATCAACATTTCACCGGTTTGCCAGCCATGCAAGCCCGATCCAATCCCCAGGTTCAGGTTAGGCTCCGGGATTCCCAGCTCGTCGAAGAAAATTTCCGACATCCGAAAATCATAGTGCTGCCCGGTGTGCAAAATAAATTCGGTATTTCCCAAAGCATGCAACACTTTACTCACAGGTGCGGCTTTGATAAATTGCGGCCTCGCGCCGACAACAGTCACCAGTTTCACCGGGGCATCGTCTCCAAAGCACTGACGAGCACTTCTATCACCGAATTAATTTGCTCTTCCGTCATTTCCGGATACAGCGGCAAGCTGAGAACTTCCCTGCTCGCCTGAACAGCCCGGGGGAAATCATCTTCCCGAAAACCAAATCCTCTGCTGGGTTCGGCAAGCGGCGGAATTTGAGGATAATAAATGCCGCAATGAATTCCCCCGTCACGCAGTCTTTTGGCGAGCCAATCACGGTTGGCAGTACGAATTGTATAGAGGTGAAAGACATGCCGGGTATTTGGTTGTGCTTGCGGAGTGACAACATGCTGCGAAGCCAATGCACGCGAATAGGTTGCGGCAATTTGTACACGGAATTCATTCCAGCGATCAAGATGACGCAGCTTGACACGGAGAATAGCCGCCTGGATTTCATCCAATCTGCTGTTGTACCCCAATATCTCCGGGTAGTATTTCTTCTTCCACCCATGCGTTCGCAGCATGCGAACTTTTTCAGCCAAACCTTCATCTTGTGTTGTAATCAATCCCCCGTCTCCATACCCGCCCAGGTTTTTTGTCGGGAAGAAACTATGACAGCCAATATCACCGAAGCTGCCGGTTTTCCTGCCGCGATATTCAGCGCCAAAAGCCTGTGCATTGTCTTCGATGACAGACAATCCGAATTCCTTTGCAACCGCCAAAACTTCATTCATCTCTGCCGGTTGACCGTACAAATGAACCGGAATGACTGCTTTCGTCTTCTCTGTGACACAAGTTTTTACCTTGTTCGCATCAATGCAATAAGTACTGAAATCGATATCCGCAAAAACCGGTTTGGCACCCGTCAACATCACGGCACCGGCAGTCGCATAAAATGTAAATGCGGGGACAATGACCTCATCACCCGGGCCTATTCCAAGAGCACGCAAAGCCAAAACCAGCGCATCCGTGCCGGAGGCCACACCAATTGCATGCTTCACGCCCAGATAGCTTGCCGTTTCTTGCTCGAATGCCGCAACGTTCTCCGAAAGGATAAACCTGCCGCTTTCCAATACCTGATTAATCGCAGACTGGATTTCATCCTGGATGCAATGATACTGAGCTTTCAGGTCAACCAAAGGAATCATGCCCGACCTCGAACAAGGAAAATCGTTTCATCCTCTTTCCGGTACTGCTTTCCGCACTCGGCGCACACAGCCACTTCGCCACCGGCAGTTTGCGAAAAAGCAAGCCTCGTTCCACATTCACACACCCACCCGCGGCATTTGGCCGGGTTCCCGAAATACAAACTGTATTCAGGAACATCATTTGTAACCACAGCGCCCGCTCCAATAAAGCAAAACCGTCCCAAAGTTACCCCGCAAATAATCGTTGCATTCGCCCCTATCGTT
>CAYWFK010000121.1:0-3918 GCA_964457375.1 uncultured Anaerolineales bacterium | reverse complement strand
ATTTCCTGCCTCCCGACTGGCATTTCATCGATAATAGAGACATCCAAATCGCCATAAATCGTTAGTGATAGTGACCGGGGGATTGGCGTTGCTGTCATGACCAGCAAATGGGGATTGGTGCCTTTCTTGCGAAGTAAACTTCTTTGTTTGACGCCGAAGCGATGCTGTTCGTCAATCACAGCGAATTGAAGGTTGTCGAACAAAATCGGATCCTCGATGATTGCATGAGTGCCGATTAATAATTTGATTTTCCCTGATGCCAAATCAGCAAGGATTTCATTTCTTTCGGAAGCGGGTGTCGAGCCGATGAGTAACCGAATCTGATCTTCTGTGAAAAGCGGATCGGAAACAGTCAACAATTCCTTGATTTTTTTGTAATGTTGTTCGGCGAGAATGCTTGTTGGTGCCATCAAGGCAGTTTGCCCATTTTGAGATGCAACAATAGCAATGGCAATAGCGGCAACGATTGTTTTCCCTGAGCCCACATCACCTTGAAGAAGCCTGCTCATTGGGTGGCCTGACGAAAGGTCATGGATAATTTCGTCAAGAGACGCACGTTGTGCATTTGTCAAAGTGAAAGGCAGATGTTCGAGGCGGGCATCAAGCCAGGATTGGTCTACTGAAAACACACTGGCTGTAAGAGATTTCCATTGTTGCTTTTGTAAAGTTACACCAACCTGAAGTAAAAACAACTCATCGAATGCCAACCTTTTCTTTGCAAGATCGAGCAATTCCATTGAATTGGGAAAATGAATTTGAAGCAAGGCTGTGGAAATATCCAGCAAATCGGCTTCATCAATGAGCCATTCGGGCAGATAGTCTGGAATTCTCGGTGCCCAGTATTGGACAGTTTGGTTGATGAATTTACGTAAACGTCTTTGTCTGATTTTTGCTGTAAGCGGGTAAACGGGCACAATCTGGTTCGTATGTAAAAAAGTCTGGTCAATTTGTTCAACTTCCGGATTGTTAAGATAGAGATGTCCAAGATAACGGTCTGTTTTGCCGGAGAGAACAATCTGATTGCCTTTGACAATGACAGATTTTAGCCAGGGTTGATTGAACCAGATAGCCCGAATTGCACCGCTTCCATCAGAAATGATAGCTTCAATGATACGTAGTTTCCCGTTCTTGATCATCCTGGTGTTTACAGATTGAATAGTTCCGATGAGCGTAACCAGTTTTTCCGGTTCCAATTTGTTTATTTGGGGAAACTGTGCGTAGTCGTCATACCGCCGGGGAAAATGGTAAATAAGGTCATATATCGTCGAAATGCCTAGTTTTTCGAGCGCCTGAGCATATTTAGGCCCAATACCCTGAATTACTGTAATCGGTGATTGTAGAGCGGAATATTGTACTTTTTCAACATGATTGTAAGATTTGAGTGAGCGCTTTGGGGTATTAGGTGAGCGATCGCTAGCGGTGGGTTTTGTAATGCGGTGAAATGATGCTTTTGACTTATTCCGATTGTTTTTTGTGGGGGATAAGGTGGATGCGAGATCTGCGATGGGGGGCAGATCCATTTCCTGCATTACCCGTTTCCAAATGCCAGAGAGAATATCGCGGCGGGATTTTACGCTGAGCCTGGGATAATCGCGAAGCCGGCTTGAAACGGCGTTGATTAAATCTTCACCAATGCCATCTGCACGCGCATCGGGAACCCAGGTGTCCAGCATTTTTTGTAATCCCCCCATAACTGCTTTGTTGTCGAATTCTCTGTCAGCTTCCAGCTTGAAGAATTTTTTAAGCTTTTCGATCGATGGTTTTATTGAACTTTTCATATGTTGACATCACCAATACAGATATACCTGAAAAGGACTCAGGGAAAAATACGGCCATTGAGATACGATAGGTTATTTTACCAGTTTAACGGGAAAAAAAGCAAAAGGAAGTCAATCTGAATTTTTTAGAACTGCTGCAAAACCAAGCCCATTAGGCCCGACGTGTGTGCCGATTATTGTTGTCACGTTTACAACGATTGGGGAGAGTGAACCGGCATTCGGGAAAGCTGCGACGAAATCGAATGCATCGGTTTCTGCATTCGAATGCATCACGGCTAGTTTTTCGATTGGTCCTAATTTAAGCAGCGTGGATTTGAGATTGGAAATTCCTTTTTTGCGCGTGCGTGATTGACCTGCGTTTATCACAATCCCTTTGCGAAGCTCGATTAAAGGTTTGATTTTTAGCATTGATCCGATTCTGGCTTGTGCCCAGGAAACACGTCCGCTTTTACGGAGGAATTCAAGTGTATCAAGCATTGCATAGACTTTGATGCGGGTGCGTAGTTCAGCCAACTGAGAAAGAATATCCTTAACAGAAATGCCTTTTTGCGCACTTTGAGCGGCTGAAATAACCTGAAATCCCAAGCCTAGCGAGATTTGTTCACTGTCAACAACTTTGACTTGATCACCGAAAAATTTCGCTGCTGTATGTGCCGTGTTATAAATGCCACTGAGCAAACTGGAAACATGGATGGAAATGATATTTCGGTAACCTGAAAGAAAAAGAGATTTATAGACTTCGCGAAATGCATTGATTGAAGGGGTCGAAGTTGTTGGTAACGGGGAATAACCGGGAAGACGTTCATAAAAAACGTTCCTGGATATTCCTTTGCCATCTTCATAATCTTTCCCGTTGATGATAATGATTGCCGGGACCGAACTGATATTTAACCGCGTTAATATTTCCGGTGGAATATCCGCAGTGCTATCGGTTACGATTGCTGTTACGGTGTTTGACATTTGGAATACTATTCAAGCGAGATGATAAACTGATAGTGAGGCTGGCTTCCTTCTTGAACTTCGATGTCAAGCGAAGGGTAGTGCTCTCGAATAATATCAACTATTCTGTCAACTTCAGATTTCTGAATATTTTCACCGTAAAACAAGGTAATTAGTTCGTAATCTTTCGCTCCAACTTTATCCAGGAATTGTAAACAACCCGCTTCGAGAGAATTTGCTGACAAGAGCAATTTGCCATTGTGTAATGCGATGATTTCGCCGCGTTTGACTTGAACCCCATCGATTTCAACACTTCTGGTGGCAGTGGTAATTTCGCCGGTCTCGGAATCGTTGAGGGCGTTAGTCATCTTGTTGGTAATGTCAGCGAAATCGCCATCAGGCAGATATTTCATCATTGCGGAAAGACCTTGCGGTACTGTTCTGCTTGGTACGACAGCGACCTGTTTGACAGTAACTTCCTTGGCTGCATTGGCTGCCATAAGGATGTTTTTGTTGTTGGGAAGGATAATGACCTTATCTGTTGGGAGATTTTCGAAGGCGGAGATGATTTCTTTTGTGCTTGGATTCATGGTTTGCCCGCCGGATACAATCGCTGCAACACCAAGGCTTGCAAATACTTTGGCCAAGCCATGTCCGGGGACGACTGCAACAACGGCAATTTGACCGGGTTCAATTGCCTGAAAGGTGATTTTATCCGGTTTATGATTGCCGATTTCTTCCATCTGGGCGATGAGATTTTCGATTTGAACCTTTGTAACAGTTCCAAGTGTCATGGTGTAGTCAATCGGTTCGTAACGTTTATCGGTGGGGACGTGGATATGCATGCGATAAAAACCATCGCCCTCGCCGACCTGGATAGATGTTCCCATTTCTTCGAGGTTTTGATAAAAATTTTCGAGATTTAGCTTTTCGTTCGGATAAAAATCGACAACAACTTCGAAATCCTGCCCAGGTTCGATTGTATCGATGGCGTTTTCCAAATCCATTGCGGAAAACGGTTTGATAACGACCGAGGATGTTTCAAGTTGTTCGCCGAGAAGATATTTGAGCATGCCCTCAAAAATAAAAAACAACCCTTTCCCGCCGGAATCGACAACCCCGGCTTCTTTGAGTACAGGAAGAAGTTCGGGAGTACGATTGACGGAATCTCTTGCAGCGTCAACGATTTTACGTAATAAAA
>CAYWFK010000120.1:0-4039 GCA_964457375.1 uncultured Anaerolineales bacterium | reverse complement strand
CCCCCTGCACCCTCGCTTCAGGACCTCAGCATCCCGAAATTCAGCACCCCAGTGTCACGGTGAGCGGGAACAACGGAACCCGCCATTGTGCCGATAACTAGAAGGATTGAACCAGTAGCGGTCAGCGGAGCGAATGTCCCATACACAACTGAGCCAGGAACCACCGCGCACCACCCGTAATTCGCCTGTCGTTGGTCCCGCCGGGTTTTTCGCTGGTGACTTGTCATAATAGTTTTCATCATACCAATCTGCCACCCATTCCCATACGTTCCCCGCCATATCCAGCACTCCGTACGGACTCGCTCCTTCCGGATAGCTCCCCACCGGTGCTGTATACTCATACCCGTCAGCTCCTCTGTCCCATATATTTGCCAGTCCCCATTTCGGCGCTTCATTCCCCCACGGATACTTGCGCCCGTCGGTTCCCCGGGCTGCTTTCTCCCATTCCGCCTCCGTCGGCAGCCGCCTCCCTGCCCATTGGCAATATGCAACAGCATCGTTCCAGCTTACATTCACCACCGGGTGCTTGTCTTCCCCTTCTATGTTTTCATCGGATGCCGCACGCCACCAAATCCCTTCCGGTTGATACCCGTTTTCTTTCACAAATTTCCTGAACATCCTATTCGTCACTTCCGTTTTATCAATCCAGTACCCGTCCAAATACACCCTGTGTTCCGGTTTCTCATCATCGTATATGTCCGACCCCATCCGGAATTCACCCGCAGGTACATACACCATCACCATCCCGTCTTTCGGCGATACCTTGGCCACTACTTTAATTGATTCCATCGTAGGTATTGGCGTAGCAACCTGCTTAACCGCCCTTTTCCGGCTAGTTAACACGCCGATCATCACGACTATCGCTGTTCCCGTCAGCATCAACCCAGTCAGTACCAACCCAACCAACACCCACAGCCACTTCCCTGTTCCACGTCTTGTTTTCTGCTCCACATCACGGCTCTTTCTTTCTCTCTGTTCCGCCATCTACTTTCCTCCTGCCTTGCCGGCATTCCCCGCTATCATCTCTTGCTCCTGAGGTGCTTTCTTTCCTTCTTTCTGCGACTTCATCACTGCTTAAGCAAACATCTCTGGCATTTCATACCACTCCGCCGGTTTCTTCGCAAGCACTTTCTCCAGCATTTCTGTCAGCGATACGCACCTACCATCCAAACCGCCCGATGAATACCGGATCAGCCACCAGCGCCTCATGCAGTATCTTCACCGCCCGCTCCACGCGTAGCACCATATCATACCCGCGGTAAACAATCCCGTATCCACCCCGGCCGATTTCTTCATACAAAGTATATTTCCCGACTTGAGTCATCTTTTTTCATCCGTGTTTTGTGAGATTGTTTTTGTCCCCAATTTGCATTGGTTTTGATTTTTAGTTTACTCCATTCTTTTTCCAGGCGCAATAGTTTTCCCCGCAGCCACATTTGATGACAAATAGCAACTTTTCGCGCGGTGTTCGAAAACACCATTGAAAGAAACGCAAATGCAGCAATACCCGGTTTTCAATCTTGTGAAGCCGTATCCGCTCTGTCAGGAAATCCGCCATTCCGGAAAAACATTCTAAGCCGGGATTAATCTTCATGTTACAATTTTTATCCGAATTGTGTTATAATCCCGCCCGGTGCCTCGCAAGAGGTCAATTTACCGGTGCATTTTTTTTTGCACAATGTGCAGTCTTTCAAAGGAACATATTCGGGGAATAGAAGTACTGAAGTCCGCTGATATGCGCAAATTTACGCTTCGAACACATTATCATCTTTTCGCGCCTATCCGTAGCTCCGTGCAACTGGAATTCTCTTAAGCTTTACCACGACATGAACGCCATCTTCTCATGCTTTTAGGTGCGTTCATTTATCGAAGTCTTTGGGGGTACCATTTCCTGGTTTTCCGGTTTACTTGATTTGACTGACAAAGCAACCCTTGCTCACAGGTCGGTGGTGAAGACGGGTTGTCCATATTATTTTTTTTATATACATCACATTATTATTATTGGAGATTAACATGCGTAAAACAATAGTCGTACCGATCTTTTTTTACTTTCTGTTAGCATTTACTACGCTAACGGGCATACCAATTGCCCGGGCCAATCAAGCGCCAGTCATCTATGTGGACGCAGACGCCAACGGGTTGGCCAATGGGCAAAGCTGGCAAGATGCTTTCCCAAATCTGCAGGATGCATTGCCAATTGCAACCGATGGAACACAAATCTGGGTTGCAGAAGGTGTTTACTATCCGGATGAAGGTACTTTTATGAAAAATGACGATCGCGAAAGTACCTTCGTGTTGAAAAACGGTGTCGAAATATACGGAGGTTTTTCCGGGAACGAATCATCTTTGGATGAACGCGACCCCCGCACCCATGTAACGGTTCTCAGCGGTGACATCGACCAAAACGATATCACCGGTTCACATGGTATTGTTTCCCAAACAAGCAAGATCAAAGGCCGAAACGCTTTCCATGTTGTTTCAGGCAGGAACGGGCTCACTGCTTCCGCCCGCCTGGATGGTTTCACTATCACTGCCGGTTCGGGGGCAGGTCGTTTTCCGCGTCATGGAGGTTCCGGTGCTGGTCTGTTCAATCCTAAAAACAGCAGTCCCACCATCGCAAATATTACTTTCGTTGGAAACATCTCAATTTATGGCGGTGGGATGGGAAACTTTTCCGACAGTAATCCGACAGTCATGCATGTAAGATTTATCAATAACAAGGCGACCAGAGGCGGTGGATTGTATAACAAAAACAGCAGCCCTGCAGTAACGAATGTTTCCTTTTATAAAAATTCAGCAAAGTACGGCGGTGCCGTTTACAACAATCTGCACAGTAATCCGCATTTTTCACATGTGGTTTTTATAAAAAATCATGCAAAATTTGGCGCGGGTCTTGAAAATTACATATACAGCGCTCCTGTGCTGGAGTATGTTACCTTCGACCGCAATGAAGCGACGAGTACGGGAGGCGGTTGTTTCAACAATAATAGTAGCCCGTCCTTTTCAAATGTAACCTTTTCCAAAAATACCGCCGTTTTAGGCGGTGGTTCGTACAACTTCAAGGCGACTCCCCACTTCGTCAACGTTACCTTTTACGGGAATACGGCAATGAAAGGCGGCGGTTTGTACGCCAGAAGACTCAGTCAGATTTCCCTGAACAACGTACTCATTGCCAATAGTGCATCCGCAGGGGACTGTATACTTGACAACAACAGCACCATTAGTGCATCTTCATCGAACAACCTACTCGAAAGCAGTGGCATCAAAGCCTGCGGTCTTGTCGACGGCGATAAGGGTAATATCATCGGGAAAGATCCGCGGATTAAAACCATCGACAACCCAACCAGAGACTCAAAAGGTTTGTTGACATCCGTCGTCACCTATATACTCCTGCCTGACTCCCCGGCAATCGATGCGGGGGATCTTTCGGTCTGCCCGGCGAAAGATCAACGTGGAGCACAACGTCCGTACGGGAATCATTGTGACATTGGTTCTTATGAAGTAACCAACTACGCTCCAAAAAACAACGCAGGAGATGACCAGTCCGTGCATGCCGGCGATACCGTCACCCTCGACGGTTCCGCCAGCTCCGACCCGGATAACAATACGCCACTCACCTACCTGTGGACACAGACCGGCGGTCCTTCCGTCACCCTGAGCGACCCTGCGGCGGTCAAACCGACCTTCACCGCTCCGGCCGCTTCCGCTGTCCTGACTTTCACGCTTTCCGTCACCGACAGCCTCGGCCTCGCAGCACCCGCTCCCGACGAAGTCGTCATCACCGTTACCAATCAGGCACCCGTTGCCAACGCCGGTGACGACCAGTCCGTGCATGCCGGTGACACCGTCACCCTCGACGGTTCCGCCAGCTCCGACCCCGACAACGACACACCGCTCACCTACCTGTGGGCACAGACCGGCGGTCCTTCCGTCACCCTGAGCGACCCTGCGGCGGTCAAACCGACCTTCACCGCTCCGGCCGCTTCCGCTGTCCTGACCTTCACGCTTTCCGTCACCGACAGCCCCGGCCTCGCAGCAC
>CAYWFK010000119.1:0-4046 GCA_964457375.1 uncultured Anaerolineales bacterium | reverse complement strand
CACGGAATACCAAATCATCAAGATTCTAAAAGAAGCAGAAGCCGGAGTGCCTGTCGCTGATCTGTGCCGCCAACACGGATTCAGCTGAAGCTGTTTCTACAAATGGAAAGCAAAATACGGTGGCATGGAGGCATCTTCTTTGAAGAGATTAAAGGAACTGGAAGAAGAGAATCGAAAACTGAAGCAGATGTACGCTGATTTGAGCCTGGAACTCGCTGTGCTCAAAGACATAATCGAAAAAAACTATAGGGGTCACTCAGCGCCGTGAATTAGCAAAGTATGCTGTGGTGGAATACGATCTCAGCGAAAGAAAGGCATGCAAATTGCCAGGTATCAGCCGAACGACTTGTCGCTACCGAGCAAAAAAGCCCGTTGATGACGAAATAAAGCAGCAACTGGAAATTCTGGCTGAATGGAAACCCAGCTATGGATAGAGATTGATTTTTCTCTCCCTGTCCTACGTGTCATCCGTGTTCTGAATATGATATCTTCGTGGAGAAAACTTCCCAGACAGATCCGGGTGGATAATGGACCGAGTTGATATCCAAAGCTTTGGAGGAATGGGCCGAAAAGCACAAGGTTGATCTGGCTTTTATTGAACCGTGTAAGCCGGCTCAGAATGCTTATATGGAGCGCTTCAATCGAAGCGTATCGAGAAGATGTCCTGAATGCCTGTTTATTTTCCACGCTTCAACAAGTTCGCGACATCACAGATGAGTGGGTTGATGAATACAATGCTATCAGACATCATGAAGCCCTGAAAGGTTTGCCACCCTATCAGTATTTGGCCGAAATAGCATGATGTGTCCACTTTCTGATGGTATGAATTTTGGGAGCTTGACAAACATGCTCCGGACCATCCGGCCGGGTTGGGAGCAGGGTAACCATCCCAACGGTTTTTGTCAACGTAAATCCGGACAAAAACGGGACGGGTAATTCTGCATGAGGTGAAATTCCCATTCCATCCAGCCTGTTTGTTCTCCGGAAAATACGCAAATCGACCGCCGGCTATTGACAAGACGGAATAGTTGAGTAAACTGTAATCAGTTAACCTGTCAAGCCTCTACCCTCAGGGGTACGCTCAAACTGACAGGTGTTTTTTGTTGTTCAGGAGTTCGGGAGGAATACTGCAAGCAAGATGGGTGTCCTGAAGAGTATCCGGAGAATCACAAATGCCAATCGTACGGCAGCCAGGCGAACTATGGTGATTCGGGAGACAAGCAGAGTATCATTCCGTATGAATTTTCCACTATGGAGGGAATGATATGATACTGGATCAGTTTATCGAAGAGTTCATCGAAGATGTATGTGCGGGGAAAGACAACCTGACTCCTGTGGCTTATCGGCGCAAACTTGTTTATTTGAAAGAATACCTGAAGCATGAAAACCTGACTTTGAGACGGATCGATTCGCGGGATATGGCCAGATTTGTTCGTTACCTGCAAACGCGTAATACCAAACGATGCGGGAAGCGCATTGTGAAGGGGAAATTGTCTCCATGGACGATCAAAACGGTTTTGGGGACGACGAAACACTTTTTCAGGTGGTGTCAAACCAATCGGAAACTCTGGCTGGATCCGATGATGGGTGTCAAGATACCCAGAACACCCGCCCCGTTACCCAAGGCTATCTCGGCTGATACTGTGGATAAATTGCTGCATGCCGCAGCAACGTATGGGGAAGAGTGGATGCGATACCGGAACCTGGTCTTGATTTATCTGCTGCGTGATACAGGGGGAAGGCGGATGGGCATAGCAAATGCCGAAATCGACTATCTGGAGCTGAGACGTCGCCGGCTTTATGTTACGGACAAAGGGGGAAAGCATTGTGTGCTGCGGCTTTCAGAAAACACGAAGAAAGCAATCGAATTATGGCTTCCGGTGCGGGAGAAGATCCCGCCGCTGGACAACAGATTGTTGACCGGAAGACTGGGCTACGGAATTGTTCCCGGAACGATCAATTCGATCCTGCGGATATTGGGAGAGCATGCAGGTATTACCATGAGAAAGAATCCGCATTCGTTTCGACATGCATTTGCGAGGGATTTGTTGCAGAACCATGCAGACTTGACTACGGTGAGCCAGTTGATGCATCATTCCAGCATTGCAGTCACTGCGGATTATTACGCCCGCTGGGCAGACGATGAGCTACAGCGGGCACATGCGTTGTACTCCCCGGGCAGGAACCTCCCGCCTCCGGACAGCTTGCTCGAAGAGCAGTGAGCGATGAATTCACTGTGTGTTCATTGACGGGGTGCGTGCGGAATTTTTAGCGAGTTGCCGGCGGCTTTTATCGGGGTTAAGGCTGAATACAACGGATGTGATTGTTCCTGGCAGCGATTTGATGGTCTGGAAAATAGTCAGCTATATTTGCTGATTTCAATGCTCGGCAGGCCGTGAAGCATTCTTTCGATCGAAGAATCTGTAATTTGCTCTGAATAAAAAACCGTTTGTCTTTCGGTAGTTCTTTGTTCTTTGGTCATTTCCCAATTACGCAGAATACTTGCTTTGGTAATCGGTTCCCGGATTTCCTTCAGACGAACAAATTCAAGGATTTCTTCCATATCGAACTTGTACTTATTCAGGATTAGATACATATCATAAAAATCCCGATACCGCGCACGGCCACTCATTGCACGAATCTTTTCTGCACAGATTTCCCGAATATCCATTACTCTGATAGGGAATTCGAAATTCCAGACAGTGTGGTAGGGAACCTCTTTTACGGGAAGCAGCACATTCTGATGCAGGTCGATATCAATTTTGATGGAATTAGGAAAACCGATAGGGCCAGTGTATCGTAACCGATGGATTTTTATTGTGGCCATAGATTGATAGTGCTTTTTGATGGTTAAATAGTTTGCACTGGAGAGAACATCCTGGACTTCTTCGAATGTCACGGGTTGTTGTCCTGATGAAAAATCCAGGTCTTCGGAGAAGCGTTGTTGCTTCAGGTAACAATGATGGAGTGACGTTCCACCTTTGAAGACAAGTTTTTTCCCTAAAGGGGATTGACTGATGAGTTGAAGGACAAGAGCCAGCAGATAATCTTTTTCTGCAATTTGCAAAGGATACTTCAAGGATTTTTTGTTGAGTAGTTCTAATTGTCGGCGCGATAGCATCATTCCCCGGTTCCTGTTTGATATTTCGTAAAATAGCTGTCGTAGTAAAGCCGCCATTTGGAATTGAAAAGTTTGTCGCCGGCGTTTATCCGGTGGGTGCTTCGGGTATCCGGGATGAGCTGAAACAGTTTTCCGGAGTCCCACCCTAACAAATCAAAGACAAAGCCAAAAATCTTGACGGTTTTTTGTGAAGCGCAGCCGATATACTGAAGCAAATTTTCGATATTCAATTCGTTTTCGTAGGATTGCAGTTCTTCGATCAGCAGATCGACCATGTATTTGCCGGAGCGGAAATGAATGAGATCCACCAGGGCTTTTTCGGCAGTGGCAATCTTTGCAGGCATATTTTCAATCTCTACTTGTTCCCATCCAATAAAAAATGGTTCTTTGGTTTTGATAAAACGGTACCGGATTGATTTCAGGGTCGTTTCTTTGTATTGCTTCAGTGATACCGAAGTGAAACGCTGAACGAATTGATCGAACATCCCCCGATAATTTAACGCAGCTTCGAACGAGACATAGGATTGTTCTACCAAAAGGCCGGCAATGACATAGGGAGAAAGGGTCAGGGAGTCCCGGCTGCTGAGGTCATTGAGAGCGTACAAACCGCGCTTAATTCGAATCAACCAGCCATTCTTCACCAGCTGTTGGATTCGATTGTGTGTCTGCTGATAAGTCCAGATGCTGTTTGCCTCAGCTTCGATTTGCTGAGCAGTAGCCACTTTTCCGTATTTGGTGATCAATCTCTCCAGAAGCTCACCGTCATTGACTGCCAAAACTGTGTGTTTCATATATCTTTATTAATTCAGGTAAGTTAATATCTCTATACAGAATACACTTTCTGCGTGAGTTTGTCAACCAATGGATCGGCTGCAAAACCTTTATCACCGGTTCGAATCCGGTCGTCGCCTCAACAAAAAGCATG
>CAYWFK010000118.1:0-4252 GCA_964457375.1 uncultured Anaerolineales bacterium | reverse complement strand
AGCGTATGGCCGGTGATCATATCCGCATCCGGAGAACACAGAAAATGCACGGCAGCCGCAACATCCTCCGGGGTGCACGCCCGTTGCAATGGCACTTTGGCAAGAAAACGCGCCATGCCATCACCGGGAGCCTCACCAGTCAGCATCACCCTTTGTTTGTCCAGTTCATCCCACAAGGGAGTATTCACGACACCCGGCGAAACTGCATTTACGTTGATCCCGTAAGGAGCAAGCGCAAGCGCTGCCGATTGGGTAATGCTGATTACCGCCGCTTTGGTTGCCGCATAATGCGGATGCAACGGACGACCTGCCTGCCCTGAAATCGATGTCATGTTGACAATTTTCGCATAAGAAGTATCCGCTTTTCCCGCTTTTTTCACCTTTTCAGGCACCTGACTAATCATTTGTCGGGCAGCCGCTTGCAGGCAAAAAAACAAACCGCGTTCGTTCACCCGTGCGATTCTATCCCAATCCTTTGGTTCGAGTTCCAAAAACGGCTTGATTTCACACAAACCGGCATTGTTGACCAGAATATCCAGATGACCAAAGCGGGCTGCCACATCCCGCACCATTTGACGCACGGCATCCACGTCGCCGATGTCAACCGGATACGCCATCGCCTGACTTCCGACTGTCTCGATTTCTTTGGCAACCTGTTTGGCAGATTGCGGGTTATATTCCGCAATCACAATATGCGCTCCGGCAGCTGCCAGGCGCAAAGCAACAGCCCTGCCAATTCCCTGACCGGCGCCGGTAATCACTGCAACCTGATCTTGAAGGTTTTTTTCCATCACGCTTTTCCTCATTTCAAACGACAATCCGCTCTTCTGCGACCAATCCGAAAGCCAGCAGCACCACACGCGAATTCCGATGACTTTCATGAACACACCGTGTTATCAACCGGTTTGCGCCAAATCCTCGACCAAGCCTTTCAGGCTGGCAACGACATCCGCCGGCAGTTTGATTCCCGACCGAAGTGCTTCTTCCCGCCGATTCCACTCCATTTCACCGGGTAGATAAATCGGGGTGTCTTCTTTTCTTCGTGGTGAACCTTTGATCTTTTTAATCATTTCATCCATTCTTGCCTTGAACATTTCGATTGGCAAAAAACCGGCAGGATTGAAGACGACAAACACATGCCCCTGATTGGAAGGTTCTTCGACATCCCAAACCCAGCTTTGCACTTCATCGAGCATCGCTGCGCCGGTCAGCACCGCAGACATGATTTCCGCAAACAATGCAAAACCGTACCCCTTGTGAGCAGCCATCGGCAGCAAAGCTCCATCGTCCACTTCGTTCGGGTCTGTCGTCGGCTCCCCGCTGGCATCCACCATCCAGGAGGGCGGGATTTCCTTTCCGAGCGTGCGTGCTGCAAAAATCTTGCTCACTGCCACCGCACTCGTGGCAATATCGAATAAAATCGGGGGTTCTTTTCCCGCCGGTACAGCATAGGCAATCGGGTTCGTCCCCAACACCCTTCCCTTTGCTCCGGGGACCGTCATATAAGGTTCGACATTGCACATCGAAAGGCCGATCATATCCGCTTCGGCAGCCATGCTCGCATAATACCCGGCTGCACCGAAATGGCTGCTGTGCCGAACCCCGACAATCGCCGACCCCGTTTCACGGGCTTTATCGATAGCCAGCTGCATTGCCATCGTCGCGGTAACCATTGGCATGGCATAGCAACCATCCACCAGCGCCCAGGAAGCCCCATCCCGGACAATTTCCGGCTTGGCTTCTGTCAACAAACGCCGGCTGCGAAAATTTTTCATCAGAAAACGAAGCTGCTTGGTTCCGTGCGTGTGAATACCCCAGGTATCCGTTTTGACCAAAACTTCCGCTGAGATACGGGCATCTTCTTCCGACAAACCCGTTTGCATCATCGAAGCCACGCAAAACTCTGTCAATTCTTCCGGAGTGATACGCTGTTCCAAAATACTGGTATCAAGCGTCATGTTTTTTCTCCTGCCTTTCTGTAAGGGTTCCAAAATGAGCGGTGTCGATATTATTGTATCCGATGGCTGGTGTGCACCCAAAAAATGATTTCCGCAAGAAAACGTACGGGAACGGATACCGCCCGGACATCGGTCCGTTCCCGTACTCAGGAATTGGTTTCAACTGAAAATCGTCAAAGGTTCTTCCAGCGCTTCTGCCAGGGTTTGCAAAAACAATGCACCCATCGCCCCGTCGATCACGCGGTGATCGCATGACAAACTCATCGTCATCGTCGGGGCAACAACCGCCTGCCCGTCGATGGCAACCACGTTTTCCTTGATTCTGCCAACAGCCAAAATGCCCGCCTGGTTGCCATTCAAAACAGCCTGAAAGGCATCGATTCCATACATGCCCAAATTCGTAATCGTAAAAGAGCAGCTGCGAATATCATCGGGACGCAAGCCGCTTCCCCGGGCACGTTCGATGAGCGCTATCCGCCGGGAGGCAATTGCTTCCACATCCAGACTATCGGCATCATGAATGACAGGTACGACAAGCCCGGATTCGGTTGCAACGGCAATCCCGATATGAATCTGCGGGTACCGGATCACTTGCCCGTCATTCCAAACAGCATTGATACGCGGGTGCTTTTCGATGCTGAATGCCACCGCCTTTACGAGCAAATCGGTATAAGTGATTTTGACATTGCTATGCCTTTTCAAACTTTCCCGCCAGGCAATCAGCCGGGAAGCATTGATTTCCCGCATCAAATAAAAATGGGGAGCCGACTGCCAGCTGTTCGTCGTCCTTTCCGCCATGATCTGCCAGGTTTTACTCAGCGGGATACTGGTTGCGGTAACATTTGTTCCCTTCGCAGCCATGCGGGAAACGGCCGGAGCTTTCCGAGGCTGCATTTGTTCGATGGTTTTAGCTGAAATTACCTTTCCAACCCAACCCTGTGCAATCAAATCCTTGATTGCGATGCCTTTTTCCTTCATCAACCGCTTCGCCTTGGGAGATGCCAATATTCTCTCTTCACCCTTTGGCGCAGAATCCACGACAGTTTGCCGTTTTTCGAGAAACGAGATTACATCCGCCTTCTCGATACGTCTCCCCGCATGAGGAATATCACCCAGGTCAAGTTCATTCTCGCGTGCAATTCTCTTTGCCAATGGAGAAGCCAAAACATCGCCAACTTCGTTTCGGGAAGTTCCACCTTTCCCGGCAGAAGGCAAGGTCTTTCCGGGTTGGGATGCACTGTCACCGGAGCTACCGGCTGCATCCACCCTGGCAGCAGATGACGAAACATCATCCAGCGATTCGCCCGGTGCGAGCAATACCGCGATTTCCTGCGCCACAGGCACTTCCTCGCCTTCCTGAGCACAGATACCGGCAAGCACACCGCTGGCAGGGGCTTCGATTTCTGCGACCGCCTTATCCGTTTCCACTTCCAGCAGCACCTCGCCTTTTTCGACAGGCTCACCGTTTTTTTTCAGCCACCGCAGGATAGTTCCCGTTTCCTGAGACATACCCAAAACCGGCATGATTATCTTCGTTGCCAAAATGATTCTCTCCTACTCAATCAATGAATTATGACTCTCATTCCACGAACAGCGATTTGGCGACAGCAACTACTTTTTCCGGCGTCGGCACTGTCTGATCTTCCAGTACGGGCGAGAAAGGCACCGGAACATTCATCGCTCCCATTCGCTTGACCGGTGCATCCAGATAGTAAAATGCTTCGTCGGCAATCACAGAAGCAATTTCCCCCGTGACACCATATTGCTGATACCCCTCATCCACAACAATTGCACGGCTGGTCTTTTTCACAGAATTGACGATCGTTTCCGTATCCAGAGGCCAGGTTGTTCTCGGATCAATGACTTCGACACTGATTCCGCTCTCTTCCAGCATTCCCGCTGCATCGAGGGCAACCTGCACCATACTACTTGTCGCCACAATCGTCAGGTCTTCACCCGGGCGCTTGATATCCGCTTTTCCCAAAGGGATCGAATATTCCTCTTCCGGAACGAAACCTTTCACAGGGAACATGAGCTTGTCTTCGATGAAAACCACCGGATTATCATCCCGCAGGGAAGTCTTCAGCAATCCTTTGGCGTCATAAGGGGTTGAAGGCAAAACCACCTTCAAACCGGGAATATGGGACGGCCAGGCTTGCAAACTCTGACTATGCTGGGCAGCCGAGCGCCGGGTAGCACCCAGAGTCGTCCGAAAAACAATCGGGACCTTGAAAACGCCTCCGGACATATAGTGGATTTTCGCCGCCTGGTTGACCATTTGATCCATCACCAGC
>CAYWFK010000117.1:0-4276 GCA_964457375.1 uncultured Anaerolineales bacterium | reverse complement strand
TAATCAACAAGCCCAGGCTAATTACGATCAGTAACGATCGTTTTTTCATCGAAATGCTCCTTTCAAGTACATAAGTACTTCTTCTAATAACTCAACTATCAAGTACTCTTTTCTATCATAGCAAATTTATTCGCCGTGTCCAACTGTACCCAGGTACAGTTTTTTCACCTGGTATCATCTTCACCGCTGTCGTTCACAATGCCCTGCCGCCAGGCGCTAGCAATAGCTTCCGCTCGAGACGTAACATCCAATTTCTGATATATATTACCCGCATGGAATTTCACGGTACGGATTGTGATGTTTAATCGCTCCGCTATTTCCTGATTGCTCAACCCCCACGCCATCATCTGCAACACTTCCACTTCCCGTTCGGTTAGCTCAGGGGTGTGTTCACACTCATCTGCGGGTGTTGCCAACTCGGATATGTGTGGGCTAAACCAGCACTCCCCACGGGCTAGGGCTCGAACTGCCTCAACGAGCGAGCCTAGCGTATTTTTCTTCAAGAGATAACCGGAAACCCCGGCTTCTAATATCTTCGAGATTTGGTCTTCATTTGCTCGTGTGCTGATGAATAATATGGGTATGGAAAATTCTTCTCCCCGCAACTTCGACAACCGGCTCTTTATGACATCAATTGATGCACCGCTCTCCCAGATTACTACATCGGGTTTATCCCCTGAAACCTGCTCGCGCCCGCTCTCAATCTCTTCCCTTTCCCCGATGACGGAAATATCCTCTTCTGCTTCCAGTATGGCTCGCATACTGCTGCGCACGACAGAGCGTACGCTTACAATGCATACTCGAATGCCCATGAAAAAGACCTTTCATCCGTTGATGGTGGATGTGAATCATTATCTTCTGCAAATCTCCAAGCCTTCAATCACTACAAATATAGATTTGATGACATCACGTCTAGGGGATTTTAGGGTTATGGGCAACGGACGACAAGTAATACTCTCCCCTAGTGTTCTTCCTATTGTCTAGATAACTTATCATGCTTTGATTGGTGTGTCAAGCGAACGTAGGGAGGTTGTTGAAAAACAAACTGGCAAAGACACTCTCCTCAAAAAGAGAAAAGGTTAATATAATTACAGAAAACGAGAAGGGGAGTACGAGAAATGGCACGGAAGCGTTATATCAAGCAAGATCAAGGCTCATTTTATGGCGAGTATCTCTATAAACAGTTGGTTCCCCCAAACCATTTCTTCCGCAAACTCAACCAAATCGTTGATTGGGAGCGATTTACCGAGAAACTGATAACATCATATCGAGGTGGCGGATAATATGGACGCCCGCCATACGATCCGGCAGTGATACTCAAGATGCTGTTTGTCAGTTACTTATACAACCTGTCCGAGATGCAGACAGAGAACTATATCAATGAGAGCATCCGGCGAAGTATTTTGTGGGGATGGCGATAGACAAACCGACGCCTGATCATTCGACCCTGACCTATTTCAAGAAACGCATGACGCAGAAAAACGATCTGGCAGTGTTTGAAGAGATGCTGTTTCCCGGATACGGTCGGGCAAAAATCCCGCAGTATTGGATTCTGTTCATTGGGGAAAGTATTGCGAAGGCTTGGCAGCGCAGATTATGTATATCGGCGCATACACCGACGAAGGTCCAACAATTCAGGCTCTGCACGAAACACATCATCCAGAAATTCATCCCGCATCTGCCTGTCGCTTTTGCGGTGACTTGTATCGTCCAACTCTACACCCAACAGAGGTTTCATACTTGATGAATAGCAAATCAAAAAATCCACATGCCGCCGGGATATTTTGTTGAAATATGCGTAATTCTCATTTGGCCGAGGTACAAAGAAAATATCCACCAGCCTGACTTTGAATTGAATGGCAAAGCGGCTTCCGACAACAGTGGATAATACTTTATAAAAAAAATCAGCCAGTGACAAAAAGTCATCGCGCAAACGGTACGGAAGTTCTTCTTCTGTTGTTACGTCATACGTTACCGTCTGCTGCTTTCGCCGCAGAAATGGGAACAGTATACTTAAACAACCTTGTTCTTCTGGCCGATTGGCCATTGGTTTGATTTCCCCTTTCTCATTTTTGTTGGATGTTCAGGGAGTGCCTGTTTTCATCACCCGCCCATTGTCTCTACCGGTACAGCGTAATTTCATTATAACCCGACCAGATTAACATCTTGCTGAAACATACCAATTTCAGGCAAACCGGTGCAGCACACATTTTGCACTATGTGCTTTCTTGTGTTCGATAATTCATCCCAAAGATAGACAACCTACCGCCGAAAAGCGCCGAAACGCAACGTGCCTGCCAGCCTGACAAGTACATATTCCGGCTTGACAAAATTACGGCGTTCTGCTATTCTAGTTCTAGAACATATTATCAACAGGACATAAAATGACGAACGCCGAATTAGCCATCCTTAGTTTAATCGCTGAAAAACCCCGCCACGGTTACGCTATCGAGCAAACCATCGAAGAGCGCGGGCTGCGTGAATGGACAGAGATCGGTTTCTCATCGATTTATTATTTGCTCAACAAGCTGGAAAATGCAGGGCTGATCAAAAGTTATCTCGAACAAGTTGAAGGCAAAGGACCAGCACGCAAAATGTATCGGGTGACAAACGCCGGTCGCAAAGCCCAGGCGGCGGCAACGTATCAGGTATTGGCTGCCCCGCGTGCAGGTGCTGTCCCTTTCTTGTTGGGATTGTCAAATTTCCCCGTTTTACCATTGCCGCAAGCGATCGAGGCAATGCGCACCTACCGCCGACAGCTCACCGAGCGCCGGCAGCATTTGGTACAGCGTGCCGATGCACAGCCCGACAAACCTTTTTTTGTCAGCGCCATGTTCGATTACAGCCTGACACTGCTCCAAGCCGAGATTACGTGGCTGGACAAATTCATTCGAAATGTGGAGGAACAAGCAAATGGCGAAAGTTGATTTCAAGAAAACCATGAAGCATCTTTATCATCCCCCCGGAAAATTCGGCATTGTGGAAGTCCCGGAAATGCAATTTGTGTCGATCGATGGACACGGCAATCCCAATACCGATCAGCGTTACCAGGACGCTCTTGAAGCGCTGTTTGCGGTTGCCTATAAAATAAAGTTCATCAGCAAAAAACGACTTGCCAAAGATTATACCGTTCCCCCGCTGGAAGGGCTTTGGTGGGCTGAAAATATGGATGTCTTCACAGCTTCTCCGGACAAATCACAATGGGACTGGACAATGATGATCATGACCCCCGATTGGATCACCCGGGCAGTGTTTGATGATGCTGTTTCCCGGGTACGGTCGGGCAAGAATCCCGCAGCATTGGATTTGGTTCATTGGGGAAAGTATTGCGAAGGCTTGGCAGCGCAGATTATGTATATCGGCGCATACACCGACGAAGGTCCAACAATTCAGGCTCTGCACGAATACATCACCAGGCAAGGGTATCTTCTCGACGGGAAACATCACGAAATTTATCTTGGGGATCCCCGCCGCAGTGCACCGGAAAAGCTCAAAACTGTCATCCGCCAGCCCATTCGCCCGCGCTAAGTTATCGTGTCGTAGGCTCCCTAAAATTCACGAAAAGCCTTTTCCACTATCTTTTGTATTACCCCATATTCATTTCAATTAATTCACTACTTCCTTTTTTGTAACCGGCACAAAAACAACACTATGTTGAATCCAACGATAACAGTTGGGTACATAGTATGTGCCGATTTCATAATGTTAAATATTAAATAAGTTTTCAGTGCCCGAATGGACACCACACATCCGTAACAACTCACCAACATAGACAAGACGACTGTATGCTTGCATGAGAAAATCAACTTTTTCTTTACATGGCGATAAAAATCCTACGAAATAAGTGACATTAATCACGGTAGTCTAGACTTGACGCCATAACCTTTGCAAGATATTATAGCCAGACATATAATTTCATATATATTTTTTATGGTGTGGCATATTTCCGTACGTAAATGTTTCGAAATAGAGCCATCAACAACGGCTACCGATATCGGCTAATGTTCTATCGCCTATTCTTGTCGGTATGCCTAAGAAGAAAAGTTCAATTTATCACAAGGAGTGTTTTATGAATATACCGTTAAGCAACCTAAAAATTGGTGAGAGCGGAGTCATCACCCGCATTAATGTTAAAGGAACTGTCCGTCAGCGTTTTTTAGCAATGGGTTTAGTCAAAGGAGAAATTGTTTTTGTTAAACGGGTCGCTCCATTGGGAGATCCAATTGAATTTGTGAAATCAGATGATTCTCTGTATGACAAACACCTAAGGGAAAGT
>CAYWFK010000116.1:0-4317 GCA_964457375.1 uncultured Anaerolineales bacterium | reverse complement strand
CAGGTTTCCCTGATCACTGCTGTATACAATCCATTTGCCATCAGGAGAAAAAGACGCGTCGGTGTTGTCACCGTTGCCGGACGTGATTTGTTTTCGTTTTGTTCCATCCGGGGAGATTGTCCATAAATTCCAAAGTCCATCGGCGAAGCATTGAAAGACGATTCTGTTCCCTGCGGGAGACCAATTGGGCTGCCGGCAATCTTCCCCTGAATGAGTGAGCGGGATGGGCGCATGTGCACCAGCTGACTTGCGGATGACAATCATGCCTTGATCTTCGGTTTCCAGCGGATGTGTTTCAAAAACGATGAACTTGCCATCCGGTGAGAAAGCCGGTTCGTACGCCATCTGATTTTCAAAGTTTGTGATGCGTTGTTCCTGGCCGGGATGACCGTCTGCGGCAATAACGTAAATTTCATCATGAGGATCCCGTGACGATGCGAAAACGATTTTGCCGGTGACTTCGTTCCACACTGATCCGGGAAGATTGACATTGCTGGTCCCGTCTGAAACAAGGGTATGGATTTCCAACGTGTTCATGTCGAAGACAAGCAAATCGGCGGGATCGAGATTGTAGCCATTTTTGAAATGTGTGAAGACCAGGCTGTTGCCATCCGGTGACCACGCCGGGTTTTGCAGGCTGCCGTCAAGCGGTACGGGAATTGGGAAAGCCCCATCGGGCCGCTGGTTTTTCGCAGAAAAACCGCGATGTGTAGCTTCGACTTTCGCGACGAACGGATTTTGAGAAGCGTATTGTGTTGGAGCAAGTGATGGGTGTTCTCCCGACTGTTGTACAGACGACCGTGAACACCCTGACAATACAAGCTGAAACAGGATGATGATCAACAATGCGTTTGTTGAAATGGGGCGGAAACCATGCCGGATAATTATTGGAAACTCCTTGTCTTGTGTAGACAACACCAGTAAATAATTGACCAAGGTGATATGCTGCTATTGTAACGCCTTACAGATATGAATAACGCTCTTTTTGGCGTAGCGGAATCTCTCAATCTTAGGGAACAGAAAGGATTTTTATCCTGCCTGCGGTCGGTTGGATTGGCTGCAGCCGGTCTGGCAATTTCATGATTACTTGGGTTGGTGAGCGGGTGGGTATTTTTTACTCTATGAAATAATATTATCTTGTTGGTCAGCTGGATCATAAGCGGAGTTGTCGGAGTAACCATCAGCTGGTTTATCGAATCCCGGTTCGGTTGCGCGGGTTGTAATTGGCTGGGAACAGGATTGGTAATTGTCAGTATCCTGTTTTAGCAATTGAGCTAAGAACGTCAACGAGTTGTTGCCGACGGATGAACGCTTTTCATGTTGTCTTTTCGTCTGCCATGAAAAGGAATCGCATGAAGTATTGACAAGGGGGCAAGGTTCTCCTATGATAAATACAGTGTTCTTTTAACTTATTACATTGATGTACTCGAACAAGGAGGTATCATGGAATGTAACAAAAACAATAGAATGGTTGTGGCGGGGTTGAAATTCGACAAACCTGAGATCAAAGAAATTGCCAATGATGAAGGTTATACCAACCCTGCAATTCAATTGCTCGCGCTTCTTGTTGTTCTGGGAGCGATCATCGCCTTTTTTATAGGAAATGGCGGGTCCAGCGGGCTGGCGAGAATGGGTTTGAAAGGCTTTGGTGCTGCAGTCGGCGAATTTGGCAGTCTGGCGATTGGGGTATTTCTAAGTGCCTACATCATGGTTTATGTCATTCGCATATTCAAAGTGAAACCTACCTATCAGGCAATTTTGCGTGTTTATGGAGTAGCGGTTATTTGGCTTCTTTTGAAAACGGTTTTTGTGGCTGTGTTGCCATCGTTGGCATTGGCCGGCATTTTGTTTTGGCTGGCTTACAACTTCGTAGTGCTCTTTGGTTTGACAGAACTAACCGGGATTAAGTTGTGGCAGTCTTTTCTTAGCATCGTCCTGACCTTTGCTGCTGTTTTTGTCATAATGATTGTGTATGGGATGGTGATCAAAGCCATTTTTGCCTGACGAATGATTTTTTCCGGAAGGAGATTCTCCTATCCGGTAACACAAAACATGCTGAAACAGGATGGCCATACGGCCATCCTGTTTTTGTTAATAGACGGTGGTTTTATTGGGCGTGTAATTGTGATGATTATTTGATAACTACGATGGTTTATTACTCAGGTGAAAGCGTTTCTTCCATTTACTATGTGTCATGTGAACTACGGATTTTCAGCGATGATGCCAATGTTCGGATAGAAGACGTGAGGTCTTTCCCGTACTGCTCTACAAATGATGACATGGCAGCATCGATAGCCTCTCTGCCGGGTTTGCCGAATTCTTGCGTAACCGGGTCGGCGAGGGAATTGTACAATTCCGCAGTGTGATACGCCCAGGAACGAATGAAACGATTACCGATTCGCAGTTTTCGCCAAAAAAGGGTTAACATCGTAAATAGATTGAGATGTGCATCGAAATATCGGAACCGACAACAGGGGGCGTCGTTTGTCAGGGTGCCGGAGACTTCGAAATGAAAACCGGGGGAGAAACCCTGCATGATACTGCGATCTATTTCTTCGCAATACAGTTTTCCATATTCGATGAGACCATTCTGACGCCAGGTGCCGTTATACGCACAGCGTGTCGCACAGATTTCAACATACGGTGATCTTTGCCGGATTTGGAAATGGTTGTTTGTTTTTCCAAAATCCAGTTCACCGTAGAGGATATAGCTTGAAAAATCGGACGGTCGGTTTTCGTTCCGGGCGCTTTCTCTCATACGAGTGCCGCGTTGCTTGCCGTAGGCACGAACGGCTTTGGAAATGGCTGCTTGCCCGTCTTTGCCAAAACGCGTTACGACCTCACGGCTTATCAAAGCAAACAGCATGGCATGGTGTTCGATGGTGATCGTGTTTGATGATTGGTTCATTTTTGTCATTGGTGCCTCACGCAAAAGGGTTTTACCAGCGGGCGTGATGCTCTTCGGCAAAGCCGAGTAAATTCACGATTTCTATCCGTTCTCCGTCGTCGGCAATTGCGTAACCGTTGTAATGGCCGAAAAGTTGATGAACTTCGCTGGTGATAATTCCCAAATTGCTTTCTGCCATCCGTTCTTTGATTGGTATGAACTTCAAATCAAGGCGGTTTTCATTGTCGGAAAAATGCCATGGTTGCATGAAGTCTTTTTGGTCATAGTCGAACCGAACTGTATCGAGCTTGTGGATGCGGTTATCCATAATAATCGCGTTTTCTCCGGCTTGGGATAAATCGCCGAAGCCGTGACCAAAATTCAATCCGATGGTGCTTCCGTCAGGAAGATAGCCGGAAGCAGATGCCCAATTCCAAAAAGACTGGTATTCCCAGACACCACGTCCCCAGTCCAGTGAGCCGATAGACGTTTCGGGTTCGAGAAATTCCGTTTGATTTCCAAACGTAATCTTCCCGCTGGCGGGCATGCAGTTGATCTTTCGGTTGTAATAAAACCGATTATTCCCAATCGGAATAACGATGTTCATTGATTCATCGGCTGGTTTGGTTTTCAATGTGATTTCCGCTTCGAGATTCTCGCCATTGTGGAAATTTTCCCAGTCAACAGAAAGACGCCGATGGTCGTCAAGCACACTGAATTGCAAACTGACCCGGTTGTTTGTGAAAAGGCTCTTTCCGGTTGTGCTGTTGCGCGGTAAAAAGATGTCTTTGCCAAGCGGAACAATCATGGAATTTTCGATTAATTCACCGCTTCCGAAATCGATCGTATAAACGAAAAGATTACCTGCGTAACCCAAATCGGCAATGGTCGCTGAAAAAAAGCGCTCAGGCGTAAACACGGCATAATAGTCCCAGCGTTTGATGCGGAAGCGTTGAAGGAAACGTAATGAATAGAAATGGGCGTTTTCGAGATTACAGTCAAGCATTGGATGGCGCGACCAGCCGACCTGGGCAAGATGGCCGTTTGTTTGCAGCAAGGCACTGGATTGGGTTAGTTCGTTTTGCAAGATGGCTCTCCGTTTTTATTGGTAACCGGGTTTTGGATGGGTGAAAACTTGGGCGTATTCTTTATACTCCAATCTGTTTGTGCCGGTCAATGGGGAATTAACAATGCTATCGATGGATTTTGTTGGTTCGAAACCATTGAATTAAAAACAACCGCTGCGTAACAAAAGCAGCGGTTGTTTGTTGCAGATGGTGAAACTACCGGTTGATAATCAGCGGAAAATAAATCCCGTAGGTTCCTTTTCTGACTTCCACCGGTTGGACGGTGATGACGACTTCGTCGGGAGCGAGTGCTGCGAGGCCGGGGCTGTCGGTGACGGAAAGCGTGAAGGTCAGGACAGCGGA
>CAYWFK010000115.1:0-4318 GCA_964457375.1 uncultured Anaerolineales bacterium | reverse complement strand
TATTCTAACAACATTCTTTTCTACTGTAGCACTTATGTAGCAATCAACGACAGTTTTATTTGGGTTTCTTTGTAGACAACGAGCTAATGGGACTTTTGGGGGTAATTTTTTCACTACTGAAATCGGAAGTGCCATGAGAACCGCAACAGCAACAAGCTCATACGCAACTCGACCTTGTCGTTGGGATGCTGGGATATTTCCAAGTCGAATGACATTCCATGCTGTTTCAAGTTCTATTGCTGTATTTATTAGTTGAATGGTAATTTCAGTTTTAATATCATCCATCTCAGGCACACTACATAAACCATTCCCGGCGAGTTCAATGTGCGATAAAATTCTTGAAATTTCTTGAGCAAATTTTTCCACTCTGTTTTCGCCTAAAACATTGTCCATTCTTTGCATTCTGGATATAGTTGTCCGAATATTGTTTACTACTCTCTGCGAGGGATTAAGTAAATTTACCATAGCAATATTTTCCATTATTATAAATTTTGCAGACCAGCGTAACCACAAAACCAAGAAACTGTCTTGCATATTACTCTTGTCAAGCTCCCAAACTTCATACCATCAGAAAGTGGACACTTTGGCATGTTGACAAGCAAATTGATACGGAGAAATGTTCACCAGAGCTTCACGGGGGTGGGGAGTTGTGTAAGCCTCCGTCCACTTCATAGGCGCTCAGCCAACTTCACACCCCAATCTCATTAATCCGGCTATACACCTTTTTCAGCATCCAATCCCGCACCAGTGTACCGAACTCTTCATCATCCATAATGCGACCGAAGATTTCCTGGTTGGCATCCATGCGATCGATGAGTTTGGTCATAAATGCTTCCTCGAAGCCATATTTAAAGTTGTCAATCGAGTTACTGTGCGCTTGCCGGGAAAGAATCTCATCCTGCACCAGCTCTTCCTCAATCTGTTCGAAGAAATAGCGGTCGGCTTCCGTGAATTCGGTGCCAAAACGGTCGTTCAGGATGTCTATAATCTCGGATAATTTTGCCCGAATATCTTCGTCGGTGCGTTCCCCCGCAGCAACGAGCGGATCGAGCGGGGCTTCCGTATCTTTCTGCAACTGGATACGACCGTCTTTGATTTTCTGCAAGCGATAATATTCCAACGCAACATCATCATCCAGACGGTAAATCTCACTCTGGCTTCGTTTGGGAAGTTTGTTAAGCAAAAAGCGGGCATAAGCGTAGAACTTTTCCAAATCAACATCTCCAAAAGGCATGATTTGGGCAAGAAAAGCATAGGTTCGCAAAAAAACCACTAGCGCATTCTTGAAGTTTTCGCGCTGTTCATCATCTGCCAGTGCTCGATAACGATCCACGGCGGGATCAACAGTGCTGTTCAGACTACCGTGGTCTCGTTGTGTGCGCCTGCTTTTGGGTCTAAAGAAAACACGGGCAAAGGCATCCACTTCGGAAGACCAAATAACCTGGTAACCTTCAATCTCCGTCTTCAAGTCATAGAGTTTGTTGGGGTCAGTGTCACCGGAAAGAGTCGTCTTTTCGTAGTAAGGTTGAAAGGCAGCGAGAATTTCATCCTCCGTATTGACGAAATCCAACACAAAGGTATCTTCCTTACCGGGATAGATTCGGTTGAGCCGCGACAGGGTCTGCACCGCACGCACACCGGAGAGCTTTTTATCCACATACATTGTGTGCAATAAGGGTTGGTCGAAACCCGTTTGGTATTTTTCTGCGACCAAAAGCAACTGATATTCGTCCGCAGCGAATTTTGCGGGTAGCTCACTCTCCCCAAAACCGTTCATTTCTGCTTCAGTGTACTGAATACCTGTTTCGGAATCGGTGAAAGCGGTGAAGGCAACCAAAGCTTTGATATCAGTATAACCTTTCTCAGCCAGATAATCATCGAAATGCTTTTTGTAGCGCACCACATGCGGGCGGGATGAAGTTACCACCATCGCTTTGGCTTTCCCGCCAATTTTCGGCAATACGCATTGCCGAAAATGCTCGATTATCACCTCTGTTTTTTGCGCCAAATTATAGGGGTGCAAGGACATGAAACGGGCAATTGAACGTGCGGCTTTGCGTTTGTTAAGTTCCGGATCTTCATCGATGGCTTTGGACAGACGAAAGAAGGTTTTATACGTAGTATAGTTTTGCAACACGTCAAGAATGAATCCCTCTTCGATTGCCTGGCGCATGGAATAGAGATGGAAGGGTTCGGGGTCTCCCTCCGCTTTTTTTCTCCCAAAGACTTCCAGCGTTTTGGGTTTTGGTGTAGCGGTAAAAGCAAAAAAACTCAGATTAGACTGCCTGCCGCGCGCCAGCATGGATTTGCGGATTTCGTCTTCGGTATCCTCATCTTTTGCAGAGGCTTGATAATCCGCCACGCCTTCTTTAATGACTTTCTCCATATCAATCACCGTCAGGACTTCTTTCATCTTCTTGGCGGTTTCACCCCCCTGGGAGCTATGTGCTTCGTCCACGATGAGGGCATAGTTTCGCTTCGGGATTTCGCCGATTTTATCCAACACGAAGGGGAATTTTTGCAGGGTGGTAATGATGATATTGACCCCGGCAGATAAAGCTTCTGCCAATTGGTCGGAGTGCTTATCGATTTTTTGCACCACACCCTGCGTGTGCTCAAATTGGTAAATCGTATCCTGCAATTGTTGGTCGAGGACACGCCGATCAGTGACGACAATCACGGAATCAAAAATGTGTTCATCATTAGCGTTATGCAAACTGGAAAGTTGATATGCCAACCAGGCAATGGAGTTGCTCTTGCCACTCCCCGCGGAATGTTGAATCAGGTAATTATGCCCGGGTCCCTTTTCGCGTGCATCTGCGACCAGCTTCCGGACGACATCCAGTTGATGGTAGCGCGGGAAGATGAGGGTTTCTTTCTTATAAACCCGTTTTCCCATACGGACTTCTTTTTTCTCCAGGTGGATGAAGCGACCGAGAATCTCCATCCAGCTATCTTTCTCCCATATTTGTTCCCACAGGTAAGCGGTGCGATGTCCGGATTCGTTCGGCGGGTTGCCGGCTCCTTTTTCGTAGCCCTGATTGAAAGGCAAATAGCGGGTATGTTTGCCATCGATGCGGGTTGTCATCCAAACCTCATCGGTATCGACCGCAAAATGAACCAGGGCGCGTTTTTTGAATTGAAAAAGAAGTTCGTTGGGGTTGCGGTCTGTTTGATATTGGCGTTTGGCATTCTCAACATTCTGCCCGCTGAATTGATTTTTGAGTTCAACGGTGGCAACCGGCAGGCCGTTAAGGGAAAGAAGCAAATCAACCGAGCGATTGGGGTTTTTCAGGCTGTAATGCACCTGGCGGGTAACGCTAAGTATATTTTTTTCGTATAAAGCCTGCGTTTCCGGGTTGAGACCGCTGGCGGGTTTGAAATATGCCAGGCGAAAGCGCACGCCGTAATCTATGATGCCGTGCCGAAGCACATCCAGGGTGCCGCGATTATCCAACTCTTTGAAGAGGCGTTGTTGAAATTTGCGCTCCACCTTTTCACCATGAATAACATTTAGCTTTTTCCATGCTTCGGGTTGAGTGTTTTGGATAAAAGCCAGAAGGGTTTGCGGAAAGAATGCCAGCTCCCGGCTATAGTTTTTGGGGTCGCTTTGAATATACTTGCCGGTGGAAATCAGGTGTTCGACAATGGATTTTTCAAAAGCGGCTTCGTTGGTTTGTTCAGGCATTTTCTGCCTCCTGGACGGTATTTTGTTCTGTACAGTATTTACGATATGCGGCAGACTGGATGACCTGTTTCAATCGCCGCTGTTTTGTGGACGATAAAGTTGGGTCAAGATGTCCACCCGGATAACAATCGGTTACAAAAGCATGTTCATTGGCATATAGTTCCAGATCAATTTGAGATAACGAATCAGGGAGTGTGTCTTCAAGCAATAAGGCTGTATCAGGATCGAAGATGCGTACAGGGGGCATATCATAGGGAGAAAGTTCGCGTCCCAAGAAAGTGGGTTGTCCTGAAGATGAGGGCCACATCATGCCGAAAAACTCACTAGCACCAGATTGGTAGACCTTTGCCAGTTGAATAGCTCCGCCTACAGATCGGAAATTATCTGAGTCCCGGGCAATTTCTGTTAATACTTGTAAAGGTTCCATATCTAACTGCCCGGCTAGAAGTTTATCAGATGCTCGTAATCTTTCTTCCAATAATTGCTGTGCTTTATCAACTAATTTTTGTGTGTCATTCTTGTCCCCGTTATTTCCTAAAAAGGTAAAAACTCTAGCACTGGTTTGGTTTATCGATTCGTAAGTAAAAGCTCCTAGTTCACGGTTGTAATAAAGTCGCCAAATACCAAACT
>CAYWFK010000114.1:0-4358 GCA_964457375.1 uncultured Anaerolineales bacterium | reverse complement strand
TACCTTCCCAAACAAATCGCCAGCCGAGCCATTGACCAGACAACAGTGCAACCCCATTCTGAAGAATATAGCGAAGATTTTCAATATGGACTGACAAAATTTTTCGAAGAAGCCAGAATGCTGGCACAATTTAATCATTCCAGCATCATTCCGATTTTTAACTCGTTTAAAGAAAACAATACGGCCTATTTTGTCATGCGCTATATCGAAGGCGACACTCTTGCCGAATACGTGAAAAAACGCCGGAGTGGAATGACTGAAGAAGAGTTGCTCAAACTTATGGTTCCTGTGTTAGGTGGTTTAACAGAGGTGCATGCAAAAGGGTTGCTGCACCGTGATATAAAACCCCAGAACATTTATGTTCCCGAAGATAGTGCTCCTTTATTATTAGATTTTGGTTCAGCCCGCCAATATATGGTGAATAAAAATCGTAAGTTTTCGGTATTTCTGACTCATGGCTATGCCCCATTCGAACAATATACCACAAAAACAGAGCAAGGACCTTATACTGATATTTATGCCTGTGCAGCAACAATGTATAGTTGTCTTTGTGGATATAATAGTGCCCGTGATCGCATTGAACCTCCAATTCCTTCTCCAGATCGGAAAGAAGAAGATACGCTTCCCCACATCAAAGATGTCACCCTCCAGCCAATTAGCAGCCGTCTGGCAGATGCCATCATGATAGGTATGCAGGTCGAACCGAATAACCGTCCTCAATCTGTTGAGGAATTTCGAAAACTCCTGCCGATTCCTTCCGAAAGTGTGCGAACCGTAAAAGATTTCGAACTATTGGGACTTACCGGCGACTATGAAGGGTTACGGATTCCATTACGTTCGAAACCGGTTATTCTGGGAAAAGACCCTAAAAAATGCGCTCTGGTGCTTTCTGACGGCATGATTTCCAGAGCTCATTGTCAGATGTACGCCATAAACGACAGGGTATACGTCGAAGATTTAAAGTCAACCAACGGCACCTGGGTTAATGATGTTCGGCAAAAATACGCAGAAATAGGAGTTGGCGACACAATTTCCCTGGCTGGCCGCGTAGTGTTCCAAATTGTCGAAGCCCAACAACAGGCGCTGAATCGTCACGCAGTACCTTCTTCAAGACCTTACCAACAAGCAATTGCTGCACCTTCTGACGCTCAGCAAACAGCTTTGGAACATGCCGGTTTTTGGAAAAGAATCGGGGCATGGCTAATCGACTATATTCTGGAGAGTACAGCGACCTATCTTTTCTTTATTATTATCAAAGCAATCGTCTTTGATGCCGAGACAATACCAGAAGACACAAAGAATTTATTAATTACAACGCTATTTATTCTGATAGCCTGGTTCTATCAGGCTGGTATGGAATGTTCGTTGAAACAGGCCACGTTTGGAAAAATGGCAATCGGAATTATTGTGACAGATTCTAAAGGCAAACGTATCTCGTTCTGGAAAGCCACCGGACGTCATCTGACAAAAATACTTTCATGGCTCAGCGTTGGCATTGGGTTTTTGATGGTGGAGTTTACCGAAAAAAAAGAAACACTTCATGATAAAGTTTCCGGATGTGCTGTTATAAATCGGTAATTTTACATACCTTTTGGATATCATGTACCATGTTTGAAACGATTTGTTGTAACTGCATGACTGATACGAAGGGAAAAGACCCATGTCCCAATTGTGATGCGCCGCTGATATTTGAAAATGAAGCGCCGGCATTACGACCCCGTACAAGGCTGCATGATGAACAATATTTAGTTGGAAAACGGCTTGGCAGAGGTGGGTTTGGCATTACCTACCTTGCCTTGGATACAGGCTTGCAGATGCGGGTTGCGATTAAAGAATTTTTCCCAAAGCAGATCGCCGGCCGGGGAACGAACCAGACCCAGGTTGTTCCTAATACAAAAGAGTATGTTGATCACTATGAGTATGGTTTATCAAAATTTTTAGAAGAAGCGCAAATGTTGGCGCATTTCAACCATCGCACAATTGTTCCGGTGCTATTTTTCTTTCGGGAAAATAATTCCGCCTACTTTGTTATGCGCTACATAGAGGGAAAAACTCTGGAGAGCCATATTAAGGAATTGCAGGGAAAAATTTCTGAACAAGAACTTCTGAAAATTATGCTCAGAGTGTTAGAAGGGCTTCAGGTTTTGCATGAAAAGAGCACCTTTCACAGAGATATTAAACCTCAAAATATTTATCTGGCCAACGATGGTTATCCGCTTTTGCTGGATTTTGGTTCGGCCCGTCAGGCAATGCAGGATGAAAACCAAACACTATCGGTATTTTTTACCCCCGGGTATGCTCCGATCGAACAATATCCTTCTGGTAAACATCCCGGAACAGGCAATATCAGGCAAGGAGCATGGACCGATATTTATGCCTGTGCCGCCACATTATACAGTTGCTTTCGAGGCTCTTTCAGAAACGGTCTGCTCGAACCGCCTTTGGAACCGACAGATCGGCTTATAAATACGAATGCTCTGCCCCCTATTCACACAGTCAGTAAAACCAAACTCTCCGCGCCTGTTGCTAACGCGATTATGGCAGGCTTAGAATTGTATAGCGAACACAGACCTCAATCGGTATCGGAATTTCAACGATTATTAACTCAACCACCTCCCCTGGAAGTTCAAGGGCCGAGACAGCTTCACCCTTCTTCCCATGATTTTGAATTGTTCGTACTCGCCGGAGAATTTGAAGGGGAAAGAATTCCGTTATCTTCAAAACCGGTTATTATGGGGAAAAATCCGGCGAAGTGCGCCCTGGTCTTCTCTGACGATGCGATTTCAAGAACCCATTGTCAGATACATGTAGAAAACGGAGATGTGCATGTGAAAGATTTGAATTCATCCAATGGCACCTGGATCAATGATGAAAGGCAACAAACAGCCCGTTTACAAGCTGGCGATATGATTTCACTGGCAGGCCGGGTTGCCTTTCAGATTGTCGCACATAAACAATCACCCAAAAGAACACTTCCTTTTCAAAAACAATTACACCAGTTCCACTTTTCAGCAAACTATCAGAGTTTTCTGAAGAAAACCGGAGCATTTTTCATTGATGCCGCCGGAATTATCCTGACAACATTGCTTGTTTTTGCGTTTTTTAGCAAAGTTTCGCCCCAAGCCGGAAACCCGTTGGTGTTCTCGCTGTTACTCACACTGATTGCATGGGGTTACTGGACATATATGGAAAGTTCCAGAAAGCAAGCATCTTTTGGAAAACTCGTATATGGGATGATAGTGGCGGATACAGCAGGGAAGCGTATAAGCTTTGAAAAAGCCGCAAAACGCAACATGATCAAGCTTGCCCCTTTAGTGCTTTTCGATGCTGTTCTGTTTATCGGAAATCCTGGTAAGCATACCGCCTTAACCGGCTCTCTCATCGTATTCTTGTTTACAGCGTTAATGGAAACAATACAGGCGGGGTGTGATAAATTCGCTGGATGTTTTATCATGAATCGTCCGAACGAATAGCGTGAAAGAAGTTTAATAAGAAAATTATCAGGAGACTGGAAGTATGTCGAATTTTCAGCAATATGAGTTGCTTGGAATCGCAGGTGAATACGCACGTCAGCGGATTCCGTTGGGTACAAAACCACTGATTATTGGGAAGGACTTTCGTCGATCCGATCTGGTTCTTTCGCACCGCCTGGTTTCCAGACGACATTGCCAGGTTCACGCTGACAACGGAAAGGTCTATATCGAAGATTTGGCTTCTTCGAATGGCACCTGGATCAATGACATCAAACAGCTTCAGGCATATCAGTCAACACCATTACAATCCGGCGATATTATTTCGCTGGCAGGATGCGAGGTGTTTCAGGTAGGTACGGTTCAACCCACTCCACAAATCCGGGCGCCGCGAAGGAACTCAGCGCCAATAGTTGCGCCACAAGTCCAGACGCCGGTCATAGAGGCACGCTCTGCCAGCGGGCCAATAACGTATGCCGGATTCTGGAAGCGGGTTGGGGCAGCTTTCGTGGATGGAATTTTGATCACGCTTGTGTGCTATGGACTCTCACTTCTGCTTACCTTACTTCTGGTTGTATTTCTTGCCGCTATAGAGACAAGAGTAGAAATGGCATTTGCCTCAATGGGAATTGGCTTCATCACCGGGATTGTTGTGTTCTCGATAGCGCCAATCATATATTTTGCGTATATGGAAAGCTCCCCACGACAGGCAACTTTTGGAAAAACTGCTTTGGGAATCATTGTCACCGATCTGGATGGGCAGCGAGTGTCATTCGGCAAAGCATGGTTAAGAAATATAAGCAAAATCATTTCAGGGCTATTGCTAGGCTTGGGGTATCTGATGGCGTGGTTCACTGAAAAAAAACAAACCTTACATGATATGATCGC
>CAYWFK010000113.1:0-4433 GCA_964457375.1 uncultured Anaerolineales bacterium | reverse complement strand
GGTTGGGGGCAGTGTTTTGCTGGCAATCAACTTCAAACAGCTGCTTTTTCTTCCGTTAGCAATTGCTTTGATTTTTGGGGTAATCAGTAAGAAGGATAAAGGACGTTTTGTTACTGTTACGCCGATTAATTGGGCGGTTTTCGGGTTGGGGATACTTGGGAGCATATCTCTGCTGGTGAGTATTTTCCCTGAAGAAACACTGACCCAGGTGTTGCGTTTGTTCAATGGTATCGTCTTGTTTTATGCTATGCTTCGTGGTATTACCAATCGTGCCCGTTTTTGGTTTGTTTGGGGGTGTTTCCTATTAATTGGGATAGTATTGGTTATGCTTGCACCTTTTAGTGTAATCTGGAATATGACCAAACTCCCTTTTTTGCCGATGACTTTCGTGAGTAAATTTCATGCTGTACTTGCTGATACAGTGCATCCGAATGTCATGGCGGGAAATCTCTTGTTGATTGTCGGATTGGCACTGGCACCTTTGTTGTTCGCCTGGAAGGAAATTCCGCGATGGTATCGAATACTGTTGCTTATTGCCGCGGTTGCTATGAGCGCTTTAATTATTATCACGAAATCGCGTGGTGCCTGGATAGGGTTTGCTGCGTTGATATTGATTTTTGTTGTCCTCAGGCGGAAAAGCTGGGCAAAGGTGATTCTCTTTACCGCTCTTGGTTTGCTGTTGGTTGGTGTTGTTAATTTCGGACTGCGAGATGCTGAGCACTGGTTGATTTTCCGCGATGCAATTTCAGGTTTCGATATCCGGATGGAGATTTGGGGACGTGCCCTAGAAATTATTCATGATTTTGCTTTCACGGGGATTGGCATGGGCGCGTTCGGGCCAATTGTCGACCGTTATTATCCGTTCTTTTTGCAGCCTCCGGGGTTGATTCCTCATGCTCATAACCTGTTTATGCAAGTAGCTGTCGATCTCGGCATTCCCGGTTTGTTTTTCTGGTTAAGCATATGGGTGTTTTCGTTGGGCTCGGCCCTGCGCGTTTTTCGTGAAGGTAAGGCTAATCAGGAAAAACTGGTGCAAGCAGCGGGTGCTGCGTTGTTTGCTTCTCAAATTGCCATGGGTATTCATGGTCTCACTGATGCAGTTGTCTGGGGAATGGTGCGCACTGCACCGTTTGTCTGGATTCTTTGGGCTTTGTCGATTACAGCTGCCAGGTTGTTTGTTCCGCAATACCGGGAAGAGGCACAACCAAATGCGGTCAGGGTTTCGTGAAGTACAGATGATCTCTATGCCGAAGGTATCTGAGTTTGTTGATGGGATTTTCCGGAAGGTCAATATTCTTGGCGTTGATGTATGCGATGTCTCCAAACGGGATTTACTGCGCTGGGTTGTTGCCCGCGCGAAGACGAAAGTTCCGACTTTTATCACTTATGTCAATGCCGACTGTATGAATCAGGTATATGGGGATAAGGAATACTTTAATATATTAAAGTCTGCTGATCTTGTATATCCGGATGGTATTGGGGTCGTGATGGCTGGCAGGTTTCTCGCCGGTGTCAATCTGGTAAAAATCACAGGTCGGGACTGGATCGTCGATTTTTTCAAACTGTGTGCAAGCGAACATCTGCGAATTTACGTCCTGGCAGGGAAGCCGGGCGTCAGTGAAAATGCGAAAAAGCGATTGGTGACTGATATTCCCGGGTTGAATATCGTAGGGGTATCTCACGGTTATTTGGATGATGTAACTTCGCAATATGTGGCGGATGAAATTAACCGCTTGCGAGTGGATGTTTTGATGATTGGGATGGGTGCACCGAAACAGGAGAAGTGGGTTCACAAACACCGGCAGGAACTGGATGTTCCGGTTATCTGGACGGTGGGTGCGGGCTTCGATTATTTTGCAGGTGTTGAAGTACCGGTGCCTCATTTTTTGAATCGACTGGGGCTGGAGTGGTTTTGGCGTTTTTTGGTTGATCCAATGGGGAAATGGAAGCGATATCTTTGGGGCGTTCCTTTGTTTGTATTTCGGGTATTGCGTGCAAAGCTGGGCAAATAACAATGCACGTTCACCTGGTTTTCGAGCAGAATAAGGGGGTGGATAGATCGCCTACCGGAAGATGCAACATTTGGGGAGTTTCCCAAAATAGTTTGCTAAGGTACAATAGACGCACTATTTTTGAGTTAACATTTTGAGCGATTTGAGAATATGAGCTTCGAGAGGAATGCTCGCTCAAACGTTTTGGCCGATAAAAGTAAAAACAGATGCTGGCAATGAAACGAGCAATAGTATTGATTGTGATTGGAACGAGACCGGAAGCGATAAAAATGGCACCGGTCATTCGGGCTTTGCAGGATCGTAAAGCCATTTTTCAACCCGTGGTTTGCGCAACCGGGCAACACCGGCAAATGCTCGACCAGGTTATTAAGTTGTTTGGCTTTCCTGTGGATTATGATTTGGATATCATGACGCCTGACCAGACACTTGCCAGTGTCACTGCACGCGCCATCGAGGGATTGTCCGAAGTGATCAATACGGTTGTGCCTGCTGTAATTCTTGTGCAGGGAGATACGACAACGGCAATGTGTGGCGCTTTGGCCGGTTATTACCAGCGCATTCCTGTCGGCCATGTGGAGGCAGGTTTGAGAACAAATGATAAATACGCTCCCTTCCCCGAAGAAATCAACCGCAGGATTATCGGGCAAGTGGCGGATTTCCATTTCGCGCCAACGGAAAGAGCCAGACAAGCGCTTGAAAACGAAAACTGCACCGGGGAGATTTTGGTCACCGGTAATACGGTTATCGATGCTTTGTTGTGGATGCGCAGGAAAGTTAAAAAACAGCTACCTGATTTGCCGGAGGGACTGCCCGGAAAAATTCAGGGGAAAGTTGTCATCCTGGTTACAGGACACCGTCGGGAAAGTTTTGGCAAAGGATTTGAAAATATCTGTTATGCAATCAGGGAAACCGCCGATGAGTTCGAAGATGTGGTTTTTGTGTATCCTGTTCATCTAAACCCGAACGTAAGGGAACCTGTAAGGCGAATTCTGGGTAAACATCCCCGTGTTGTATTGCTGGAACCGATGAGCTATGAGCCTTTTGTCTGGCTGATGGATAAGGCGGATATTGTTTTGACTGATTCCGGAGGTGTGCAGGAAGAGGCGCCATCTTTGGGAAAGCCAGTGCTGGTCATGCGCACGACGACGGAGCGCCCGGAAGGAATTGATGCTGGAAATGCCATTCTTGTCGGGGCGGACCAGAAAAGAATTAAACAGGAGTTAACCCGTTTGATTACAGATCCGGTTGCTCGGCATCAGATGGGGGCTTATGCTAATCCATATGGGGATGGAAAAGCGTCTAAGAGGATTGTGGCATTTCTGGAAAAGAAATTTTGCACTGGAAGATAATTGTAATTGAGAAAGGCGAAAACGGGTGCTGAAAACACGGATTTTGTGTGTTGCAATTGACTATGAGCGCCTTGATACTTGATAAAATCGGCAAGTTTTGGAAAATATGAGAAAAAAAGGCTATTTGCCAATGATTGGGTTCATGGTATATAGTTTCAAATTGTGTAAATTCGCAAAGGTAAAAAGAAACAAAAAACCGGTTGGTAGTTTCTTTTGTGTATCGGTAATATGACTTTTGTAAATTAGCAGAATGACAAAATGAGTTTGATTTGTTGATTAGGAGGAAATAAAAGGATGCCGGCTGTACTGTTTGTTTGTACTGGAAATATTCATCGCTCACCGATGGCGGAAGCGATATTTCGGAAAATTGTGGGGGACAAGGGGCTTATGGATCAATGGACAATTTCATCGGCAGGTACCTGGACGGAGAATGGATTGCCTACGACAGATGAAGTTGCGACTGTGCTTGAAGAAATGGAAATCCCTTTGGAAAGTCATATGTCGCAAAAAATCAGCAAGGATATTCTCGATAAAAATGATTTGATTCTTGTGATGTCCAAAAACCACAAAGAAGCTTTGTGCACTGAATTTCCTGAGTGTCAAGACAAAGTGTATTTGCTCAGTGAGATGGTTGGCAAAGTTGATGATGTTGAAGATCCGATTGGCGGAACGCTGGAAGATTTTCGGAAAACTGCAAAAGAAATCCAGATATATTTGTCTCAAGGATTCGATGCTATCCTTGAGCGCGCCGCAGCCTGATAAGGAATCATCATGCGGTTAATAAAAAAGATAAATACAAACAAGAAATCCGGTGAGCATGCCGGACAAATTGTGAATACGCGTTTTATTCTTTTACTCATCGTTGCTATTGCTTTCTTCAATGGGTTGGTTTATCTCTTTTTGGTGCCACCTTGGCAGCATTATGATGAGCCGAATCATTTCGAGTTCGCCTGGTTGATTGCAGACAGGGGAAAGCCGGTTCCAGGTGCGTATGATACGGAAATGCGCAAACAAGTTGCCCGGTCGATGATCGATAATGGGTTCTTTCGGAACATGGGGTTCACTCCGGATT
>CAYWFK010000112.1:0-4602 GCA_964457375.1 uncultured Anaerolineales bacterium | reverse complement strand
TCTTGATTTGTCTGAATTTGTAGATATGTTTGACTGGCTATCAGCCGCAGACCAATTCATTGCAACGGGAAATGCCGGCTATCTGGCAAAACAATTAAGGCAAAAGGGTGATAAAAAAATTAATAATCTGGCAAGCACTGTTACTACGATCTCTCAAGGTCTCGAATTAATCCGCCCAAAAGATGTCGCCAAGTCTTCTTCTTCACTTTCTGATGAAATGTCTGCTTTACTTGACATTTATCCGAAACCTTTTTCAGCCATAGCTAACAAAATAGAAAACTCGTATTCTCAATTTGGTATTTCTACAAAGAAAGCAAAAGACCATCTTGAAAGTCAATTGCTCATGATTAATTGGTATTTAAAGAAAAAACAATATGTCCATGCAATCGCTTTGTCCCGCGAGTGGGTAGTATCCCTTGTCTGCTATCTTTTTAATAACAACAAAGACACGTATGAATACATGTGGGATAAAGAAACCAGGGACAATGCTGAATTATTACTCAATGGCGGAAAAAAACATGTCCAAGAGAGTAAAGATATTCAAGCAAAACACTTGGATGATTGGAAAAATAATGACAATTACAAACCACTGACTGAATTATGGCAAGGAGAGAAATACAAATTAGCTAACTTGCGTAATGATGTTCTTCACTCTGGTTTCAGGAAAAATTCTCAATCAGCGAAAGACATCATAGATAAAATTTCAGAAATCGTTTGTAGGCTAAATCAAATTGCAGAAAATAATGATATCAAGGCAGCTCCATGAAACTACTCTCATTGATTGGCGAGCAGCCCATCCCCAACCTGCTGGTGCACCGTGCCCTGAAGCCGGAAGAGCACATCCTCGCCTGCACAGAAACGACCGAAAGGGTTGCCGCCAACCTTGCCAAACTGCTTGACAACACGAAAATCATCACGGTTTCCCCCTACGATTTTCAGGAAACCTACAAGGCGCTTTCCCGCATCAGCGGGCCGGAGACGATCATCAATCTGACTGCCGGCACCAAGCTCATGGCTTTCGCCGCATACGAAACCGCGCAAACCCATCATGCGGACTTCGTCTATCTTCGCAGCCAGGGCAGGAAAAGCATTCTGTATTCATACGATTGCACAGGGAAAATACCGGTATTGAAAAAAGAAGAATCCCTGAACGCACTCATCGACATCGACGATTACCTGATTGCGCATGGCTTGGCACCCAAAGAAGACAAGCCCAGCGCAAACCATCAGGAAACCGCACTGCGAATCTACTTACAGGAAAACTGCGATGAACTCCGCCACAACCTGAATTACCCCGCATTCGAAATCGATTTCATCCTCCGCCGCGGCAACCAGGTCGCCGTCATTGAAGCAAAAAGCACCCGGACCAATGCCCGCAAGGGGATGGATCAACTCAACACGATTGCCGGCCGTGAATATCTCGGAACCTATACCGGGAAGATTTGGGTTATCGAAAAAGAACTTGTCAGCCAGTTTTCAGACCTGGCAAAAGCCTACCGTATCGAAGTGGTCGTTGTCAGGCTGGTTTCGCATGCCGGCAAATGGCGGCTGGATGCCAAAAGCAAGCAGCGTCTGGGCGCCGCGCTTGATAAAATAGCAGGAACAAGATAAATCTATTTCCAATCAACAAGGAGCGGCATATCACTATGCTCATACTCAACTTTTCACACCCGCTTACCAAAGCACAGCAAACGAAAATCGAAGCCATCACCGGGCAGTCAATCGACGAAATCCGCGAGATTCCCGTGCAATTCGAAACCGCCAAACCCTTCGTCCCCCAGCTCGCTGAAATGCTGGGGCAGCTATCGCTCACCCCAGAAGAATGGCAAACCGTCCCCATCCTGCTCGTTCTGCCGGCGCTGAACTTCATCACCGCCATGCTCATCGCCGAACTTCACGGCAAAATGGGGTACTTTCCCGCCTTCGTGCGCATCAGCCCCGTTCGGGATAGCGTCCCGATGCGCTACGAAGTCGCCGAAGTCATCAACTTGCAGCAAATTCGGGATGATGCCCGCAAAACGCGCCGGGAGGACAAAGCCGCATGACGCCCAACCCCGACCTGGCATCCATCGTTCTTTCCCTCTCTCCGCTCGAAAGCCAGCCGGCGGAACCGGGGAAAATGCTCCCCCGCTGGTGGGGAAGAGCCGCCCATGCCATGTTCCTCGAAACCATCCGGGAACAGGATAGCGCACTCGCCCGTTCCCTGCACGACGAAAAACAAACGCCAAAATCCTTCACCGCATCCACGCTGATGGGCAGCGGGGCAAACAAAAAGCTCGACCCGAAACACGAATACACCCTGCGATTCACCACCTTCGACGAACCGGTAACCGCCTGCCTGCTCGCTGCCATCCGCAGCGGAGGAAACCTTTCGGCAGGCAGCATCATCGAACTCGACTACATCCCCCTGCGCATCAGTGCCGTATACACAACCCGGAAAGAACATCCGTGGGCTGGCGTAACCTCCTATCAGGAACTCAGCAGCCCGTACCTGCTGGCGAAAACCGATCCCGACCGGCGCTTCCGGCTGCTGTTCGCCAGCCCGGTAACTTTCAAAACCGCCGGAAAATACTTCCCGTTTCCATCCCCCTCCCTGACCTATAACAGCCTGCTCAACCGCTGGAACACCTACGCACCGGTCAGCCTGCCGCCCGAAGTACGTGAGTTTGCCGAAAGCTGTCTGGCAGTCAGCCGTTACCGGCTGGCAACACGCAGTGTTCCCGTCAAAAGCGGCGGTTTCCGCAGCGGCTGCACCGGAGAAATCCAGTATACCGCCACCCGCTACGACCGCTATTGGCTCAGCCTGATTACCCTGCTCACCACATACACCCTGTTTACCGGCCTCGGTGCAGGAACGGGCATGGGCATGGGACAAACCCGCATGCTCGAATCAACCGCCTCACCCCGGAAAGAAGCGTAAACGCCTCTTCCGGCGGATGAAGGCAAGGAACCTTAACAACCGAATAGCATAAAAAAAGAAATTACAGGAAACAAAAATGCCGCCGTTATATGTCGTTCAACAGGGAGCAAAGCTCCGCATCAGAAACCACAGACTGATTGTCGTTTATGAAAATCAGGTTTTGACCTCGCTGCCCGTCAACCATGTTTCGCAGGTTGTGCTTTGCGGGAACATCGGGTTGACCACACCGGCCATCACCACCTTGCTCCTGCGCAGCATCGAAGTCGTCTTTCTCGGCATCGACGGAAAATACCGCGGACGGCTTGTCGCGCCCGTCACCCCACACGTTCCCCTGCGCCGCTCCCAATACCGTGCTTTGGATAATCATCCGTTCACCTTCGAGCTGGCAAAGCATTTTGTCAGCGCAAAGCTGCAACACCAGCGGGCTTTGCTTGCCCGCCACAACCGGGAACGCAGTCTGCCGGAAATCCGCGCATGCATCAGCCAGCTCACCACGGCAATCAACACCGTGCCGCGGAAAGCCAACCTGCATTCGCTCAACGGTGTCGAGGGCAGCGCCGGGGCAAGTTATTTTCGCGGTCTCAAACACCTTTTCGCTTCCGAATGGCATTTCGAAAAACGCAACCGCCGCCCGCCCAAAGATCCGGTGAATGTTCTCCTTTCTCTGGGATACACGCTGCTGAGTCAAGTCGCCTTCGGCGCAGTGAGCACCGTCGGGCTCGACCCTTACGCCGGCTTCATGCACCAAATCGTTTACAATCGCCCGGCGCTTGCACTCGACCTGATGGAAGAATTCCGCCCGGTCGTCGACGGCATTGTGCTCTGGTGCATGAACAGCGGGAGCATTACACCGCAGCACTTCGAAGAAGGCAACGAAAAATACCCCGTCCTGCTGCAAGATGAAGGCAAACGCCGCTTTTTGCAAGCCTTCGAAGAACGGTTCAGCAGCCGCTTCACCCATCCCGTCCGCCGCGAAAGGCTCACCCTGCGCCAGTGCATTCTCGAACAGGCACGGCAGCTGGCACAATGCATCAGGCAGGAAGACCCGCACTATATTGGTATGGGCTTCCGCTGATCGAACCCTGCCGGGAAAACCGCCAATCCAGGAACACATCCCGGCAGTCCAAACGTGAAAGCCATGGCAGAAAGAAAATTCTACTTAATCGTTTACGATATCACAAATGACCGCAGACGCGCCAAAATCGCAAAGACTCTCGAAGCCCTCGGAACCAGAGTGCAATACAGCGTTTTCGAAATCTACCTCACAGAAAAAGAATTCGACCGGATGAAACACCGAATCATCAAAATCATTGCGGAAGAAGAAGACAGCCTGCGCATCTACAACTTGTGTGAAAAATGCCGTCAGGCAATTGCCGTGCTTGGCAAAGGCGAAATCAGCCCTGCGCCGGGTGTTGTGATCGTCTGACAGGCAGAAAGATTAAAGGAAGATTAAAATTTTAGCGTACCCCCCCCTCGAAAACGGCTGTTTTCCCAGGTTTTTGCAGGGGGGGTACGCTAGCCCGCCGGAAATGGAAAAACCGGCAGGAAAATGACTGCACCTCATGGTTGTGATTGTGCAAAAGGAGAGAAAATCATCATGAAAACAACCGGGCAATGGGAAATTTTATGGTAAAATAAAAAGCAGTCAAAATCATCTAAAGCCCGCAAGGGCATTGAAACGC
>CAYWFK010000111.1:0-4729 GCA_964457375.1 uncultured Anaerolineales bacterium | reverse complement strand
CTGCGCAGATAGGCACTCCCGGTGTGACGACATCCGGGGTCAGCACCGAGAAGGCGCTTGATGGGCCGCGCGAACTAAAATTGGCCATGATATCGCCGTTGGCGTCATCATAGACAAAAGAGTAACCGGAAATAGTGGCAACAGCGTTGCCTGGATGGGTTGCCAGCCAGGTGCGCAGGATGTCAGCATCATGGTCGCCGATATGAACCGCAGGGAGGGCATGTCCATCGCCTCTGATGGATTCGCCCTGAGTATCGGTATTGGCAAGTACCAGACCACCCGCACCACCCGCCAAAACGTTTTTTCCAATGGCAACACGATCACTCTGCCCGTAATCACAAACCACAATCTCGCCGTGTGTCCATGTGCCTGCCGGATAGGGCTGCAAGCACTGGGCCGGGTCACCATTGGGGTCGTTGGGGTTCGGGTAATCTCCTGCATAGACAATCGGCGCAGGGCCGTAGCCTGAAGTGAAGCCAGCACCGGTAATGTTGGCAGGACCGGCACCCTCATCGCTGCTCATGTTAATCAGCGAGTTCTCAATCACACGGTTATGGGTGCTGGCGCCTACGGTCATCACCCACGGGGAGAGGTGCGCTACCGTTTTGGCGTCAGGCCCGGAGTTGCCAGCCAAGGTCGAAACAAAAATCCCCGCGTCGTTCGCCGCCAGGAAAGCCTGCTCGACCGGATCGTTGTAAGGGTCCAGTCCGCCGGAGATCGAATAGTTGATTACTGCAATGCCTTTGGGCAAGTTGGCGCTATCGGCAATCACTTGGTTGACTGCTGCCAGCAATGCCGATCCGGGGCAGCCGTCCTCCCGACAAGCATCATAAGCAATGATATTCGCATGAGGCGCCACCCCCGAGATAGTATCCGTGTGGGCAGCAGTGGGAGCTTCAAGCGTGGCAGTGACCACATTTCCGGCAACTATACTGGCTGTGTGGCTGCCGTGGCCATCAGAGTCTTCCGGGGTAACACTTTCGGTTACGAAACTCCAGGCGCCGATCAATTTGTCATTGCAGAAACCCGGGGTGGTGTCACAATAGCTGCCGGGGATATAGTTGCCGGAGCCAAGCGGGTTGGTATGATCATAACCGTCACCACCCACATCGGCGAACGAAGGATGATCGCTATTGATGCCGGTATCGATGACGGCGACCACAACCCCCTCCCCCATCTTGCCTGTGCCATTGGTTGCAGAGCCATCCCAGATGCCAGGTGCGCCAATCCATTTGGGACCGGCATCGGTCAACGGGTGTTCGATGGTCTCACGCTGGACGGCGAGAACGCCATCCATCTTGCTGACGGCTTCAGCCTCGGCAGAAGTAAGTTCAACGGCCATCCCGTTGTAAGCATACTGGTAGGTGAATTTAGCCTCAACCTGATGCCCTGTCACGCTATTCATCTGATTGATGAAGGCTTCCTGGGTATTCTGCAAATAACCCAGATAAGCGTCAACTGATGCATCCTGAGAAATCTTTCGGGTACCCAGCACAGCAGGGTTGGTGGCGGCGAAGCCGGCAATATCGCCATTGTAAGTCGCTACCGGTTCATCAGCCAGCCGGATGATGTAGACGGCTTTTTCCGCAGGGTCTGCCGCAGATTGTACAGCCGCTTGGGTTGGTTGCGGGTCTGCGTCAGGCGCCGGACCTTTCGCCAACGCCAAAACAGGCATCGCCAGCATCACTACCACCATCAACAGCGAAAAAATGTTAAATAACTTTGTTTTCATAAAAAAACTCCTCAAAACAGTGGTTTACAAGGGAATTCCAGGCAGATACTCAATATCTGCTTGAAATACGCCTTTTTGTTTGCTTTGCCCTTTATGCTATCAAGCATCGAAACTTGCGTTCTCGCATATTTGTATATTTTTGGTAACTGCTCGACCACGGATGAATAGAACATGGACAAGGTGAATCGGACGGGGAGGTTCGCATCTAAAAACCAATAGTCTGCGAACAGCCGTTGCATCTGTATATCCGGGCTATTTTTCGCTCTCGCCATTCTGCCTGAGGAGTTACCGTTCCTGGTTTGCTGTAATCACCTCCTTATCAAATTGCTCCATCTCAGCAAGGCTTTTGCAACATTACCATCCATGGGCAATATCGCCCCGTTTAGCAACCTTCGGTAGTCTTGTTCCAACCGTGGTTGGTTTTCTCGCCAAGAAAGAGAGAAGAAGAAAGCATTACAGCTGCATCTTATTGTTGTGGCACCCTGGAACCGGACATATTTCTGTGTTTTTTTAGGAAACAACCACGGGGGTCGAAATATGAGCAAGCCTTTATATATCCGCCGGGGTCAAATAATCCGGCAATGATTACGTTTTTTTCTATCGATATCTTCGATGAAATGTCCAATCCGACGGGCTGCATCAGCGAAGTAAAAATGTTCGGATAAGTCCACCTCCTCTTCCTCGATGGTTCGAACGACCCGTACCGCATACCCGTATTCTTCTGCCTTGCCAATCCCAGCCATGCTGATTGAACTGCCGCAGGACTTTACAACATACGCGGCATACCGGGCATCTTGAATGCCGTGACGGATTTCAGGTACACGGGTTTTTCAACACGCCTCGCAAAACTGTCGATATCAGAGCTTGACCAAAGAACCGGATGAGACACCTTTTTTGCAGTACTCGGGCAAAGACATCTTTTATGCTTGCCAGACATATAAAAACATCCGGCAAGCGAATGATGATAATATCGCTCCTCCATACTTGCTCTGGCCTTACCAAATTCCGATGCCTTGATACGGTTTGGAAAGCGGGGATAAGAATGTTCGTTGTTGGTGTAGTACGCCATTTTTCTGTTTCACCGGCTTGAGCAGCCCTTTTTCAGCCATGATCCGTCTTGCCCGTTTGCGATTGATCACTAATTTGTAGGGCGGTCTCCGCAGGTAATTCCGCGGCTGCCATACAGCGTAAATTCAGCGGCGATTGCATGTATCCTATCTGCTGCCCGGCCGTCATCCGCTTCCAGCGCCTTGTAACAATAACTGTCTTTTTACAGACCCGGGATTTCACAGGCCTGCGTGTCGGGCAATCTCAGCCTTCATCTCACTCACCAATTCCCGTTAATGTGTTACTGTGAGCTCAAAACGCCGGAGACTTTTTTTATGATTTCCCAATCCAGTACCAGCTGTCCAATAATCCAATCCAAATCGGCGGATTGCCGATCTCGCTCGTCCTGCCAATTTTCCCCTGTTCAAACACCTGTAAATTACGGCCGATGATATCTTGCTTCCAGCGCGAAAATACCGAGCCACGCGCCTTATGTTCCCGGCGCACCTGGCTGAGTCTCTTCTGCTGATTGATACTTTCAAGCACTACTCGTGCTGTATATTCCGGTGAATGTTTTCTGCGTTTCCTGTTATTTTCGAACCCTTTTCTGGGAAAAAGCACTCTTTTAGTCCAGTAACCAGTTTCCGGGTCTACTATATATTGTATCATTTAAATCACACAAAACCGCTTTTTTGTGTGATTTTCCGAGTCATTTGTTACAAGAATCAACAACGAATGAACATGACAATTTCCGGATTATCGGTTTGTTGAATTTTCCCCGCTTGCCGGTATTTTCGGTCTTCCGGCAATCAAAACTTGTCGCTTTTGACCCCGCGCAATTTGGAATCCCACCGCTTTCGCCTCGACGCGGGGTTGGATTGCTTTGATCCTCACAATTTTTCTACGGCCCATTTGCCGGGGTTTTATCGAAATACTCAATTGGGATAACCATTTTTACTGGTGATGGATAATCAAACCCAGGTGCAAAAGTGATGTCTACTAAAATTTCTGTCTTGTTGTTCTCAAAAAGCAAATCATCTCTGAGCAGCTTAAGATGTATTCCTTCTCCTGCATATACGACTCCATTAGGGCTGACATCGGGTGTTCCTATATTCACTCCGATAAACCCAGTGTCGTATGGTTTGCCATCTAAATGGTAAACACTTATGCTCCGTAAAAATCGAGTTTGTACACCCTCCGCTGCCGGGTAATAGGCTTCCATTTCTGGTTCCTGAAGAGGAAAACGCTCCAGAAGTTCAGAGAGCGGCGTGTTCGGAAACTCGAATATAAATTTAATTGTAATACTTTGCCCATCAGGACGATAGATGCTCCCATTCTCTGTTAAGATAAGTTGTGGAAGTTTCCATACTGCTCGCCCTGTGTTAGGGTCAAAATCGGGATACATGGGGCGTGACCAATCAATCAGGGCGGTTGCAAAGGACGTTCCGCTGCCCACAACCGTTACAGTATTTGTCGGCAATACTACTTGTGTCGCAGGATGCGTAGACCGTTCACTGGGTGTGGGGGGCACTATATGTGATGAACACCCTGCTAAAAAAAACGTAATACTGGCATATAACCATATTCTCAAAGAGAACAGAGTCATTTCACACTCCCTGCTGTGGTAAGAGATTTTCATAATTATAATCCAACCAGAACAGCCTCCGCGCTTAGAGAAAAGGTGGGAGGCTGTTTTTCAACTAGAGAGATGACTTCTAAGGTGCCTGTGTCTCAAATATCCACGGCCCAACGAACACTTCTCCATATATTTCTTCCATAATCATCATTCTTATTTCTTTATCGGGGATTCTATGTGGGGCCTTAGTAATTTGAATCTCAAAATCTGGAGCTAATTGTCCTCCAGATCCCTGTGCTTTCCTGTTTTTCGCGATGCATTACAAGATGTCATTGCCATTAGCCCCACAAGGAAGCCAACCGACAGCTGCCAAA
>CAYWFK010000110.1:0-4772 GCA_964457375.1 uncultured Anaerolineales bacterium | reverse complement strand
AAGGCTGAGCCAATTCCGTAATCAGCACTTTAATTCCGGAATGATATAAACGCAATGCGACTCCGCTTGCCAGGTCGCCTCCGCCCCTGATTGCAACTAAGCCTGTCAGTTTCATGATTTTTCTTCCTGTCTGATAAACATCATCTTTTCTCCGACAAATTATAGCACGCAGAAACTCGCAAAAAAACCGGCAACATCCATTTTGTAATGGTAGTAAAATAAAGCGCTCTATACCTATTTTCCTGAGAGGTGCTAATGACATTTCAAGCTTTTTTCGATAAAACGTCAAAAAGAATTAGCAATCAAATTACATCTTTCCTTGATCATTATCAAGTATCAGAACCCGCTGTTGTTCTTCTTACTGCTGTTATCGTGGGGATAGGTGCCGGTCTGGGTGCCGTTTTTCTGGATTGGCTCATCGATGGAATTAAAGAAGTTACTTATGGCTATCTCTTAGCCAATTTATCAACGATTCCATCGATATACCTGTTTCTCATTCCTGCTGTCGGCGGCATGATTTTCGGGCCGATGATTTATTTCTTCGCCAAAGAAGCCAAAGGGCACGGCGTTCCGGAAATCATGCAGGCAATTGCCATCAACGGCGGCAGAATACGCCCGCAGGTTGCAGTTGTCAAAGCGCTCGCTTCCGCTATCACAATCGGGAGCGGCGGTTCCTCCGGCCGGGAAGGACCAATGGCGCAAATCGGATCCGGTTTGGGGTCCACGCTGGGGCAGATGTTCAAACTATCCGACGAACGCATCCGCAATCTCGTGGCATGTGGTGCTTCCGGGGGTATTGCCGCAGCGTTCAATGCGCCGATTGCCGGTGCAATTTTCGGGTTGGAAATCATCCTCGGGCAAATGCATACGACGTATTTCGGCGCGGTCGTGATTTCTTCGGTCACCGCCGATGTCGTCGCCAGAGCTTTTCTGGGCGGAAAACGAGCCTTTACACTGCCCGTTTATACGCTCAAAAGCCCCTGGGAACTGCTCCTTTACGTCATTCTGGGTATCATTCTGGCGGTTCTGTCGGTTGTTTTCATCAAGCTGCTTTACTTCAGTGAAGATTTGTGGGATGGCATCAGAATCCCGGAATACGTCAAACCTGTCCTGGGCGGTTTGGCACTCGGTGTTGTCGGACTGTTGTCTCCAAAGCTTAACTTCTATCCGCGCGTATATGGCGTCGGTTACGAAACGATGACGGATGTACTTTTCAACAATACGTCCATCCAGCTTGTCCTTCTCTTCTTCATTCTCAAACTACTGGCAACGGTCATTACCCTGGGTTCAGGTGGTTCCGGTGGTATTTTTGCCCCCGCCCTGTTCATGGGTGCAATGATCGGCAGTGCTTTTGGCCAAGTCGTCAACCATATCTTCCCGGCTATCACGGCGCCGGCTGGTGCCTATGCGCTCGTCGGGATGGCAGCGTTTTTCAGTGGTGCTGCCCATGCCCCAATCACATCAATCATCATTCTCTTTGAAATGACCGGAGAGTATACAATCATCTTGCCCTTGATGCTTGCCACAGTAATGAGCACATTGCTGTCACGCTTCATCAACAAGGATTCAATCTACACGACAAAACTTTCCAGAAGAGGTATCCGGCTGGATAAAGGGCAAGATATCGACATCATGCAGTCTATCAAAGTCAAGGACGCTATGACAACCGATGTCGACGTCGTATCACTCGACATGCCCCTCACCAAACTGACAAAAGAATTCGAGAAGACCAAGCACCATGGCTTCCCGGTTGTAGACCAATTCAACCAGCTTGTCGGTATCGTAACCATCCAGGACCTGCGCACAGCATATGAAAAAGAAAATTGCGATGGCAAAATCGTTGCCGATATTGCCACAATCGACAATCTTCTGTACGCTTTCCCCGATGAACCGATGGGGAATGCCCTGCGCCGGCTGGCAACCCGCGATATCGGACGGCTCCCAGTCGTTGTTTCCAAGTCTGATCATACCCTGGTCGGTCTAATTCGCAGAAATGACATCATCCGTGCCTACAACCATGCAATCATCAACCGTGCCCGCAACCAGCACAAACTGGATACCATGCGTCTGGGGAACACTGACCACACTGCTTTCCTGCGTGTTACCATTCCCGCTGATTCCCCCGTACTCGGGAAACGTATCAGCGAAATCAAGCTGCCGGAAGACTGCCTGATCATCTCGATTAGACGCAAAGGCAAGCTGACGATTGCGCACGGCTTCTCGACCCTGCAAGCAAACGATCAACTGACCGTTTTCGTAAGAATAGACAAAATCCACGAAGTTCAGGAAGTCCTTACCGGATCAAAAGATATTCAACAGGAAAACGATTGATTGCATCCCTGCCGGTAATTTTCAGGCAATAAAAACACCCCCCGGTGACCAAATATGCCGGGGGGTTCTTCTATGGGCGGAACAGGACTCGAACCTGCGACCTCTTCCTTGTAAGGGAAGCGCTCTAACCAGCTGAGCTATCCGCCCGCAGGGAAAAATTATACCTCAGTTGTCTAATCAGGGGAAGAAAAATCAACGCCAACATCCGCAATATTCTTTGCAATTATTCCCATTTATATGATAAACTTTTGCTAACCAGAGTTTTTTTCGTTTCGTAATGATCCCATTCTCATCATTTTTTCCAAGGATAAACCATGACTTACCAGGATCGCATCCGCAAAGTAAAGCCCAAAATGTCCAAAAGTTTCATCAAACTTGCCGATTATCTCCTCGATTTCTATATCGAGGCATCTTTCATGACAGCAACTGAACTCGCTCATGAACTCAACCTTGATGCAGCAACCGTCGTCAGGTTTTCCCAGTTTCTGGGATACCCCGGCTTTCCTCAGTTAAGCAAGGAAATCCGCAAGTATGTCAAACGCGGCTTGCTGATTCATTCAGACGAACCGGATTCTTCCGCTTCTCTCCGCCTTGTAATCCACGAGACCATGGATTCCGTCAAGTCTGCCATCGATCAAACCAAAACCTTTCTCGATATCGATACAATGGAACGTATCATCGAATCAATCGAAACAGCCAAGCAAATCTTCATCCTGGCAAGCACCAATGCGCAGCCATTTGCTTATGATCTGGTTTACGCTTTGAAACAGGGGCAATTCCCTGTTTCCATCGGACGAACGGGACAACATGACATTGCCAACACGATTTACCATACAGGGGAAGGAGATTTGCTGCTGGCAATCGATCTCGAAAACGAGTCTCGCTACATTAAAGATGCACTGATGCTGGCCCGCCAAAAAGGAGTTCAAACAGCAATCATCGTTACCTCCCCGTCACTTCCCGCAACCGAAGCCGCCGACTACGTGCTTGCAGCCCGGAAAAGTAACACCCTCGAACTTAGCATCATCGCCATTCAGGCAATCACATTGGCACTTGTGCATGCCCTGCAATGGCGCAACCCGGGGCGGTTCCAAAATACCAGTCAAGCGGTCCGTGACATAATCCGGACAATGCAAACCGGCAATTTGTAGTAAGATTCAGAAAATCAACAACGAGGATAACCCAATGCGCTTGATTAGATTCGTGGACGATAATGGAAACGCCCAAAACGGCTGGATTTTGAACGATAAAGTCGGTAAACTACGCGGAAATGTATTCGATGAATTCCAGCGTGACCAGGCAACTTTCGCATTGAATGAAATCCGGCTTCTGCCCCCTGTTACACCGGGGAAAATCATTTGCGTAGGCAGAAATTACCCTGCCCATGCCAAAGAACATGGCGTCGATGTTCCCAAAGTTCCCCTGATTTTCATGAAGCCTCCCTCTGCGGTGATTGCTCACAAGCAGGAAATCGTCCTGCCTCCGCAATCCAGCCAGGTCGAACACGAAGCCGAACTTGCTGTGGTCATTGGGAAATCAGGCAGATGGATAACTGCCGACGACGCCAAAAAATACATCCTGGGTTACACAATTGCCAATGACGTGACCGCCCGGGATCTCCAACGGAAGGATAAATTGTGGACCCGTGCCAAAGGCTTCGATACGTTTTGTCCTTTGGGACCATGGATCGATACGGAAATGAACCCGCTTGATACGCTCATCACCTGCCGCGTGAACGGTGAAATGCGTCAAATGGGGTCAACGCGAGACATGGTTTTTTCCATTCCACAGCTGATTGCTTATATTTCTTCGATCATGACATTAAATCCGGGAGATGTTATACTCACAGGTACTCCAGCTGGTGTAAGCCCGCTTGCCCCCGGTGATCTTGTCGAAGTCAACATCGAAGGGCTTGGAATCTTGCAAAACACGGTAATCGAACATACAAACGAATGGAACAATTCTTAGGTCAATTCAAACCAGATATCCACTCAGGTGTTACTGTTGCCATCTGGGTAGTACTGCTGATAGCATTAATCAATATCATTACCGGCATCGGTGCAATCCGGAAAGCGCGAACGCTCAACTTTTTCCGCATCCGCCGGGATCTTCTTATTCGCGGGTGGCAAAGGCTCTTTTTCGCCATTTTTCTTGGCGTGCTTGCTTTGCTGATGAAGTCATATGCAGAACCGGTCGCGTATCGCTACTTTCCACCTTCGCCAACCCCAACGGTCAGTGCAACGGTCTCGTTGACGCCGACAATCAGCCTTACTCCGAGCATAACCGTTTCCCCAACCATAACGAAAACACCATCGGAATCCAACACACCGACAATAACCCCCACACCGCATATTCCCATTGCCGTGGAAACATATTTCGAAGGAACCTTGACGCCTCCGGTAAAGCCAATATTTAGCAAACTGATTTTCACGACCAAAGGC
>CAYWFK010000109.1:0-4866 GCA_964457375.1 uncultured Anaerolineales bacterium | reverse complement strand
TACACAATAATTCATCACCACTCCATCGGCAATTTCACCGGTCATTTTCATCATTTTCGGTCCTGTTGCACCGATCATAATCGGTACGTTTCTGGGTTCCCGCCTTCCATGAACAACATCAAGCTCAATGCCATCCACATGGATGAATTCTCCATGAAAAGTTACCCGCTCCATATTCAGCAATTTCCGCAATACAATCACGGTCTCCCGCATTGCGGTAAGGGGTTTATGGCGGTTGATACCCACATTTCGCGCCAGTGGATCCCACCATGCACCTAACCCGCAAATGACCCGATTAGGTGCAAGATCATCCAAAGTAAGAAAAGTTGCTGCCAGCAACCCGATATTTCTTGTCCAGTTATTGATTACACCGGATCCGACCTTGATTCTGTCAGTAACAGCCGCATAGGCAGCCATCGGCACAATCGCGTCCCGCACCAATCTGGATTCCGCCTGCCAAATTGCCTCGAAGCCTTTTGCTTCTGCATATCGTGCATAGTCCAGCCCGTCCCGCAAATCGTGTGCATCCTGTAAATAAAGCGCTACTCTTTTCACAGTAAACTCCTTTGCTCAAGGTTCTAGTAATTGCTTATGAAGTTTGTCTTCCAGCAGTTCCAAATCTTCCGGAATATCCAGATCCAAAGTCAAAGACGGCAGTTCACAAATCTCCAGTCTGGCACCGGCATCTTTGGCAATTTGACAATGCTTCTCAAATGATTTTTCGCCAAAATGATACGCTATAATCCCGGGAGGGCAAACCAGCAAAGCATTCGTTCCCCTGTGGTGCCTGTCCGGAGAAATCACAACCACCGGAGGTTCCTTGCTTTTGTTAATCAGGCATTGAATGTCGCCAACCGTAACCAGCGGCAAATCAGCAGGCATAATTAAAACACCACGGGTTGCATAATTAGAGGCAATGATCGTTGCCCGGGTCAAAGCGATATTCAATTCAGGGGCGCCGTCTTCCAACACCGTTTTCGCCCCCAAATCACGTGCAATGACCAAGGCAGCATGGTCTCTGCTAACCACCAGTACCTGCCCGATTTCAGGAACATCTGTCAAAGTGCGAATGGTTTTTTTCAGCAATTTGCGGTTCAATGAAAACCGTTCCTCAGACGAAAAAACGCCCGAAAGCCTTGATTTTCCTCTTCTCAATGGTTTGACAGGGACAATCGCCCATAAGGTCATCTTGTTTTCCTTATCCTTTCTCGCTTCTGACCTATGCACTGTTACAACAGAAGTATATCAGCATCTCAGGCAATTTCCATTGGTGATATATGTTTCTTCAGTAATTTTAACAGATTCTCCTCACCAACCGGTCAATGAAGTAAGCCATAATTTCAGAAGCCAATTGCTCGCGATCATTCCTGTTTTTCATCAAGGTTTGCGTCACAAGGGTTCTGATACCCATCGCCTGAATGAATTCCTCCATTTTTGCATCGATTTCATCGATGACGAAACCGTCCAGGAAATCCTTATAATGCTCAGCCACTGAAAATGCCGATGGCACAATACCTAATTCCTGAAACATTTTCGCTGCCGGCCCCTTGACCGCCGTGCCACCAATGATCGGAGAAACTGCAACCACGGGTACATTCTTCAAAACTTCCCTGACTCCCGGCAAACTCACAATCGGATCAATACTAACCCAGGGATTGGATGGACAAATAACGACCATATCGGCATTTCCGATTGCTTCCAACACACCATCAGCGGGTTTCGCATCCTGAATGTGCTCGAAAACAAAACTTTTCACAACCGGTTGGAAGTGTCTGTGAACGAAATATTCCTGAAACGATAACTGTTCATTCTCGGTAATCACAATTGTCGACACCGTATCATCGCTCATCGGCAAAATCGTATGCCGAATACCCCATTTTCTGCAAAAATCGCGGGTAATTTCTGTCAACAAATCGCCTTTTTTCAGGCGCCGCGTTCTTTCCAGGTGAGTCGCCAAATCAAGGTCGCCCAACCTGAACCATGTTTCTCCTCCCAGTTTTTCCAGTTCTGCCAGCACGCGCCAGCTTTCACCTTCACGCCCCCAGCCGGTCGCCGGATTTGAAATACCAGCCAGTGTGTAACACACCGTATCCAGATCCGGTGAAATCTTCAGCCCGTAATGCTCAAAATCATCCCCCGTATTAACGACAACCGTCAATTCTCCCGGCTGTAATATCAGTGCCAGACCGTCAGCCAATTTCGCTCCACCCACACCCCCTGCTAATGCAACAATCTTCATACGCTCATTCACCTTGTATCATTGATTACAAATAACCGTGCTATCGAAACAAATCCAAATCCTTCGGCCGGATCAAATCGCTCAACTTCGATTTTCCGTCAGCGACCAAAGGATAAGGGAAACCCCGGACATGCACAACGGGGGTCCCTTCAGCAGCCTGCCCCATCATTAACGAAGCAGCAGCAGCCAGCTCATCAGCAGCCCCGATAATCGTGGCTTGCAATATATAACCAAACGAATCCTTTTCCCCGCGCATATCCACCACAGCCGGCACAGCAGACAAACCGATCGTTGTCCCCACAGTGCCCAGACGCCAGGCGCGCCCATGAGAATCGATAATTGACACGCCAACATCCACCCCCAAGGCTGCTTTCAGACCTGACCGGATTCTTTCAGCTGAGCGGTCCGGATTTTCCGGCAGCAACAAAACCCATTCTTCTTGATTCCCGTAAGCCCCGTGAACATTCGAGTGGTCGATCCCTGCGTTTGCGCAAACAAATCCAAGCTTGTGCTCCACGATAATCAACCCCTGGCGCGCCCGCAAAACGACATTGCTCTCGCTTAATATCAGGGTTAGTAACCTCGGATCTTTCCCGGTAATTTCCGCATAATGCAATGCATCCGGTGTTGGTTCGACCTCGCCTAAATAGCGGTAACGTCCTTCTGCCTTGGAGATGATTTTCTGGGCAATGACGAGAACGTCATCATTTTTCAGGTTGATTTTATTCCGTTTGAGAGCTGTCAAAAGCACGGAGACAACATCATCTCCGGGATTCACCTCCGGTATCCCTTGCAACGAAAACAGTTGAAGTGAATTACCTCTTTTTTCCATTACCGTTACGCTTGTTCCAACCCGGCAATCCTGACACTGGCTGTTTTCACGCCATAGTATTTGTTCATGCTGATTAATACCGCAGTCATTCCTTCCGCAATGATGGCATTATCGAGGCAACCGGCATAATAGGCTTGCATACCACCGTCAGTTGCCAAACGAATAACCGCTTCTGCTGCTTTTTTATCGTCCGAGCAAACCAGCACATGTGCATCCAAAGGTTTGTCAAGATGCTTTTTCAAAGCATGTGCAGGAACATTTTGAAACGCACCGACAACAACCGCCTTGTCACCGAGAATATTCTGTGCTTTTCTGGCAGCAGCAGGCGGTTCCGGCGGCTTGGGATTCCGAAAATCAACCCGCGCAGTAGCATCGACAAGAATTTGACCGTCAAATACAGCCTTGATACTTTCCAAGGCAGCTTGATGAGCAGATTGCACCACTGTAAGGACAGCAATATTGCATGCCTTGACAGCCTCGGCGTTCACCTCACCCCGAACAGTATCCAGCCCCAGTTTTTCGTTAATCATTTCGGCAGTATGACGGGCTTTTTCCTGCTGCCGTGAGCCGATGATCACCGAATACCCTGCTTGTGCCCAGCGCATTGCCAACCCCGGCCCTTCTTTTCCGGTACCGCCAATGATGGCAATGACCGGTTTTTTCTCGCTTACACGTTTCATGTTTTTACCTCCACTTGTTTATCATTGATACCTCCCAGAGGTAACAATCTTTTCGTATTTTTTCCAGATCACCGGCGATATCGCCTGAGCATATTCGGTGATCTTCTTTTCATCAAGAGTCAGTATTTTCCTGTCCCGCATCAGGAATTTTCCGTTGACCATCGTTGCAGTGATCATGCTTTCATCGAAGCCAAAGAGAATATGCCACGGGAGATTACCGGCTGTCATTGGTGTGAACGGCTGATAATCGACAAAAATCAAATCGGCATAAGCCCCCGGTGAAAGTTCCCCAATCGCCCGCTCAGGAAAATATTCATGTGCCAATGCAGCATTATTTTCAACAGCCATCCTGATAACAAGCTGCCCATCCATTCTTCTGGGGTCTCTTCGATACAGTTTATGCACGAGATAAGCTGTTTTCCATTCCGCCCACATGGTATGACTAAACCCGTCCGTTCCGATGCAAACAGGAATTCCCAGCCTTTGGAACGCTTCGACATCAGGAAGACCGACCGCATTATTCATATTCGAGCGAGGCTGATGAGTAACCCACGTGTTGGTTTCCGCCAGCCGGACAGCCTCTTTGCTATCGATATGCACCGCATGAACAACAATGGAACGCTTTCCCAACATACCATGGCTTGCCAAACGTTCGACAGAGCGCATACCGGTTTTCGCAATACTATCATACTCGTCACAGCTATGTTCGGCAACATGAACATGAAAGCCAGCATCATCGGAAACCGCTTTTCTGCACAAGGCCAATGTTTTCTCCGAAAGGGTCAGACCAGCGTGCAACCCGAAAGTTGCTTTCAACCGCCCGTCTGCCGGTTTCTCGAGGGCAACCCGCTCGAGGAAACGCACATTCTCGGCGATTCCCTGTAACGCACCTTCCTGCCCATTCCGGTCGGTTACCTCGTAACAAAGCACAGCCCGCAAACCGGATTGGTCAACAGCGTCAGCAATGACATCCAAAGAGCCGTCGATAAAATTCGGTGAAGCGTGGTGGTCGAACAAAGTCGTTGTACCATGGCGAATTGCATCAGCAAGCATTACCAATGCAGAAACCTTCACTGCTTCCGCATCGAGAGCGTAGTCCAGCGGCCACCAAAGTT
>CAYWFK010000108.1:0-4885 GCA_964457375.1 uncultured Anaerolineales bacterium | reverse complement strand
ACGCGTTCGTCCATGAGGCACTTCCGGCGATAGACTTCCGGGAGATTCGACTTGATACTGTCTTTTTAGGGAAAACATTATCGGCGCCTTTGTTGATATCATCGATGACGGGCGGCTCTCCGGAAACAGCTATAATCAATCGTCGGCTTGCCGAAGCTGCGCACGAAACCGGCATTGCGATTGGGATCGGTTCGCAGCGGGCAGCCATAGAACAGCCGGAAATGGCAGAAACTTACCAGATACGTGATATTGCACCTAATTGTCTGCTTTTTGCAAATATAGGCGCAATTCAGTTGAATTACGGCTATGGTGTCGATGAATGTAGACGGGCTGTTGAAATGCTGGATGCAGATGCCTTGATCCTGCATCTCAATGCACTTCAGGAAGCGCTTCAACCGGAGGGCAATACCGATTGGTCGGGATTGCTGAACAAAATCGAACAGGTTTGTTCAGCTCTGGTAGTGCCGGTGATTGCCAAGGAAGTCGGTTGGGGTATCTCGTCTGCTACTGCCCAAAGGTTGATTGATGCAGGTGTTTCCGGTATCGATGTGGCGGGTGCCGGCGGCACGTCGTGGTCGCAGGTGGAAATGTACCGGGCAAAGACACAGCAACAAAAGGTTATGGCGGCCGTTTTCAGAGATTGGGGAATCCCGACAAGCGAATCGGTTCTTCAGGTGCGCAATATCTCTCCGGAAATTGCGCTGATCGCTTCCGGCGGTATCCGAAGCGGGATGGACGTAGCGAAAAGCATCGCACTTGGCGCTGATATTGCCGGATTGGCAAGCCCGTTGTTGAAGACTGCAAACGAATCGACTGAGAAAACAGTCAGCGCAATCGAGACCATCATTCAAACGCTAAGGGTTACTATGTTTGCATCCGGTGTATCGACGATAGCCGCTTTGAAATCGGTCAGGCTTCTCCGCCGGTAACAATCAATTATTTTTACAAAGAGGAAAAACCGAGGATACATGGACATTGATTTTAAGTACCTGTTGCATCCCATCGAAAATGATTTGTTAGAAGTCATGAAAATAGCCAACGGCGAATTTTATGGCGGGTATCACCACATGCTTTTGTACCATCTTGGATGGAGCGAGGGGATTGACACCAAGATTGTCAGTGGCGGGAAGCGTATTCGCCCGATTCTGGTGCTGTTGACGACTTCTTCCGCAGGCGGTGACTGGAATCTGGCTTTGCCGGCGGCAACAGCCGTCGAACTTGTCCATAACTTTTCGTTGATACATGACGACATAGAAGATGACAGCCCTTCACGCCGGGGAAAGCCGACTGTTTGGAAAAAGTGGGGAATTCCACAGGCGATCAATGCTGGTGATGCCTTGTTCTCGTTAGCCACGCTGGCGATTTTACGCTTGAAAGACAAAGTCCCTCATGAAGTTACTATTGAAGCATCCTATATATTGAATTACACCTGTCTTGAATTAACCCAAGGGCAGTATCTCGATATCTCGTTCGAAAACCGCAAGGATATTACCGTCGATGAGTACCTGGTGATGATACGGGGGAAAACATCTGCGTTGATATCTGCGAGCTGCGAATTAGGTGCATTGATTGCTGATGCAGACCCTGAAATTCGGAAAGCATACAAATTCTTTGGTGTCTTTCTGGGGCTGGCGTATCAGATTCGCGACGATATATTAGGGATTTGGGGCAACCAGGAAACGACCGGAAAGTCCAATTTGTCTGATATTCTTTCACGGAAGAAGACATTGCCAATCATTTACGGGTTGCAGCATATTCCGGCGTTCAGGCAGCTTTGGATGGAAGATGAGATTATCATGGCGGAAAAAGCCGGTGTTTTGGCGGAATTGCTGGAACACCACGGCGGACGGGAGTTTGCTGAAAAACAGGCGTCTTTGTATACGGAAAAAGCCATTCAATGTCTTGACGATGCTCATCCGTCCGGGGTTGACGGTGATTATCTGTTTCAGCTGACGGACAACTTGCTCAAACGAAAACATTGATCGTTCGTTGGTACACAGCGAACCGGTGATAATCAAACGAACTTGACAAAAGCAAGATTGCCGAGAATGACTCCCCTTTTTGTCAGTCTCAATGCTTGATGATGCTTTGTCCATTCGGCGAGCCCGTTTTCACGCAATTCCCGGATTTGACGTGGAAACGCATCTTCAATGTTCCTGCCAAAGCGGTCTTTGAATTTGGCGTTGTTGACCCCATCTTGGGTCAGCCTTAACCCCATCATCATTGTTTCACGCATTTCCCGAATTTTACCGATTTTTTCAATACGTATGCCGGCAGGACTGAGCGGAAAGCGGAGCTTGTTTTGCGTGTTTTGTTTCATGCGATTGATGTATGATGAGAAATGCCGGATATTTTCTTGCCTTACACCGGCGATGAAACTATGGGCTCCAGCGCCAAAGCCAAGATATGGCTGATTGAGCCAATATTGTTTGTTGTGAATACTTTCAGTTGACGGCTGAATTGCCCAATTGGATATTTCGTATTGGGTATAACCCTCTCTTGCAAGAAAAATGCGGGCAAAGTCATACATGTCTGCGGATTCGTCTTCATCCGGTAAAAATACCAAACCATGTTCGACCCACCCTGACAAAGGTGTACCGGGTTCGATAATCAATGAATAAATCGAGAGATGTTCCGGGTGTAAACCGACAACTATACGCAATGTAGCTTCCCATTGTTGCAGTGTCTGATTGGGCAATCCGAAAATCAGGTCAAAACTGATATTGGCGAAACCCGCATGTCTTGCCCATTTCCATGCATCGATGGCATTTTCATATGTGTGAATGCGACCGAGTATTCGTAATGTTTTTGGGTGGATGGACTGAACCCCGAGGCTAATCCGGTTTATCCCTGTCTGCCGATATGCGGTAAGTTTATTGAATGTCACGGTACCGGGGTTGGCTTCGAGCGTTATCTCGGCATCGGAACGAACGGAGAAGCGGTGTTGAATTGCTGTAATAACCCGATTAATTTGTTCGGGGGTAAGCAGCGATGGCGTGCCCCCGCCAAAGTAAATCGACTTTACGGGTAAGGCTGTTGGTCTGTCAGAATTGCTGTATTGCCCGCGGATTTCCGTGACAAGGGCATCGATGTAGGCCGGAATGCTGCGCTGAAACCCGGCGTATGTATTGAAATCACAATATACACACCGTTGCAAGCAAAACGGTACATGAATATAAACACTGATTTCTTTTTTCATGACTGGGTTTTAGTATAACATTACTGACTATTCATGTTTTGCCATTCAGTTAAAAAGGCTGGTATAATCTCCGCTGATTTATTGATGATTGGCAATAATATTCTAAGTGGTGTAAAATAAATATCTCATGAGTCCTGAACATATGACACAACCAACTCAAATATGCCCTACATGCGGAACACGCGTCAAGGCTGACGCAACGAAGTGTCCGGTCTGTGGAACGACTTTGGCAGTATCGGGCAGCGGACCGCGAAAAAAGTCTGAACCTTTGGCAAGCGGGAAGATGCCAGCAATTACTTTATCTTTGCCGGTTGCTATCGGCTTGTTGGCGCTCTTTTTGGGAATAGGCGCTGTTATCGTCTATTTTGCATTGCAAAGAACAGGCCGGGTTGTCGAGCCAACGGTGACGCCAACCGTAACGATGACCGTTACCCCGTCGCTGACACCAACGCCAATTACCCCTACCCCAACATCAACGCCGATGCCAAGTCCGACACCGTTTACATACAGTGTTGCTGCGGGTGATAACTGTTTGGCAATTGCAGCACGGTTCGAGGTATCGGTTCAATCAATTGTGCGTCTCAACAATTTGCCGGCAGCCTGCAACACGTTGTATCCCGGGCAAAAATTATTGATCCCCTACCCGACACCAACAGCCAGTCCGTTCCCAACGGCTACACTGAGCGGTATCGAAGCAACACGGGCCGCCTGCAAATCGGTGGATTATATCGTCAAGGAAGGCGACACCCTCAGCAGTATTGCAACGAATTATGCGGTGCCGATGTCTGCTATCCAGGAATATAATGGCCTGGCTAACAATGTCGTCCTTTCGGGAATGCCCTTGGTGATTCCGCTGTGTGAGCGTGCAGCGACGCCTGGTCCCTCCCCGACGCCTTTACCGCCACCTCCCTATCCTGCACCGAACTTGTTACTTCCGCAGGATGGTGCAGCTTTTTCACAGGAGAACCAAACGATTACCATTCAATGGGCTTCTGTTGGTACGCTGAACGAAAACGAAGCATACCTTGTCATTGTCGATGACCTGACGGATGAGGAAGGCAGAAAACTGGTCGATTATGTAGCTGATACGAAGTATGTCATTCCCGCCAAGTTCCGTGCAAAAGACAACTTGCCACATGTCTACCGTTGGCAGGTATCCACGGCAAGGCAAAATGGACTTGACAATAATGGAAAACCGATTTGGGTTAGTGCCGGTGGTACGAGCGCCTCGCGCGTATTCATCTGGGTTGGAGAAAGCGCCCCTCAGGAAACACCTACACCATAAAATCTGTTTTCTGTGAAATATTAATGATAAAAGGGCTGATTTGCATCAGCCCTTTTTAATTCTGGTGTTTTTTCTGGAAGAGGAAAATTAACTTTTGGCTTTGACGATGTCTTCCAGCATTTGGGTGGTAACGGATTTTGGTCGTTCGATTGGCTGACCAAGGGCACGTGCCCAAACCATATTGGCAGTGACGCCCATAATGCGGCTGATGCCAAACAAAACTGTGTAGAAATCGAATTCACGCAATCCGTAATGGTATTGCAAGGTGCCGCTGATGGCATCGACATTGGGCCATGGATTCTTGACTTTGCCGAGTTGTTTCAAGACACCCGGGACGACTTCGTAAACAAGAGCAACGAGTTTGAATAATTCATCATCGGAAAGGTATTCCTTACCGAATT
>CAYWFK010000107.1:0-5082 GCA_964457375.1 uncultured Anaerolineales bacterium | reverse complement strand
GTGCGCGGTATCGGCGTCCTGGCGTCGATCATCGGTACCTACCTTGTTAAAGGAACACCGGGGCAGAATGGGAATGCCATGCAATCCATTTTCAAAGGTTTCCTGACCTCGGCTGCCATTTCGACTGTCTTTTTTGGCATCGTTGCCTTCATTTACATGAACGGTGTCGTTGGCGGTTGGTGGCGGCCATTCATGGCAACATCCATTGGTGTATTATTGGCAATTCTCATCGACCGGGTAACAGACTACTTCACCGGTTCACACGGAGCCCCTGTGCAGGAAATCAAGAAATCTGCCGATACGGGACCGGCGACTTTCATCCTCTCCGGCATTTCCGTTGGTTATGAATCCTCTGTATGGTCGATACTTGTGATTGCCGCATCTATTTTCATGTCCATTCTTATCTTTCAGGGTGTCACTCAAAACCCGGCAGAACAATTCATCTACATTCTCTACGGCGTTGCCATGACAGGAATCGGTATGCTGACATTGACCGGGAACAATGTCGCCATGGACTCTTTCGGACCTATTGCTGACAACGCTGCCGGTATCGGTGAAATGGCCTGGAACAACCTCAAAGATGAGAAAACGAAAAATGCTCAAAAAATCATGGCAGAGCTGGATGCTGTCGGAAACACAACCAAAGCAATCACCAAGGGGATTGCTATTGGTTCGGCAGTCATCGCTGCTGTTTCCCTGTTCGGTTCGTTCATCACCGATGTCAGGCGTGTCGACCCGACAGCGCTGGTAGAAGGAATTCGGGTCTCTATGCCCCAAGTATTCGTCGGGCTGCTGATTGGCGGTGCAATTCCCTGGCTTTTCTCATCCTTCGCCATCCAGGCTGTCAGTCGTGCAGCGGCACTGATCATCGAAGAATCCCGCAGACAATTCAAGCTGGGTGTTCTTTCCGGGAAAGTGAAACCGGATTACGGGAAAGCGGTCGCCTTATCAACAAGCGCAGCCCAAAAAGAGCTGGTTCCCCTTGCCCTGATTGGTATCGTAACCCCCATTGTAGTAGGTTTGTTACTTCAGGTAGAAGCCCTCGGCGGTTTTCTCGCCGGTATCATCCTTTCAGGACAGTTACTTGCTGTCTTCATGAACAATGCGGGTGGTGCCTGGGATAACGCCAAGAAAATGATCGAAGACGAACCGAAAGATCCGGCAAAGAATCTTGGCAAAGGGTCAGAACGCCATAAAGCCGGTGTCGTCGGGGATACGGTCGGTGACCCGTTCAAAGACACTGCCGGACCGGCGTTGAACCCGATGATCAAAGTTGTCAACCTCGTTGCTTTGATTGTCGCCCCCATTATAGTTACCTACAAAACACTCTCTGTCGGTAGCGTGATTGCCGTTATCATTCTTCTGGCAATTTTGGTATGGGCGATTCTTCAAAGTAAAAAGCCGGTACCACACGCAGAACCTGACATCCGTTCAGTAGATTGAGGGGGTCTCACTTTTATTGCAAAAGAAAACTCCCGGGCAGAAAACCGGGAGTTTTTCCTAACAATTTCGTAGATTGACGATCGTTCCACTTTCCAATATCCTCAGCACAAATTCAAGAACAGGTGGTTGCCATGCCCAACAAATCGTTTTCATTCGTGATGATCCTTTTCATCCTTTTTACTACCATCGCATGCGGGTCTTTTGTTTTTCGCGGCAACCCGGCCATTTCACCGCAGCCTGCTGCTGTAAATACAGCTACACCCGATAAAGTTCAACCAAGCCTTGCTGCCATCACCAATACCCCGTTCTCTGTTCCCACACCCACAATTCTGCCGATAACAGAAACCAGTACACCAAAGGCTGTCGTTACCCAAACGCCCCCAAACCAGGGAGCGTGTGCCAATCCGCTTTTCCCATTAATACCCGGTCATCAATGGGTTTACAAGATTACTTCCAATAACGAAACCAGCAAAATGGGATTCACCGTAACCGAATTGAACAATCAGGAAGCCGCAATAAACTCAGTCGATTTCAACACCGGGATGACATCGACCACGACAATTGAATGCGACAACGGGAAAATACTGAATTTTCCGGTCAGCTTACTGGGCTTCATCATCGGGAACGCAACTGATTCGGTTGAAATCAACCGAATCGAAGGCGTTTTTCTGCCGGATTACCAAACTTTCGAAAGAAAACAATGGCACAACGAATGGGAAGGCACATATCTTGTAACCGGAGTAATCAATGCAAACATCGATGGAAAACAGGCAACAGGGAAATTGAACCAAAGCCCCCTGAAACTCGAATGGGCGACTTTACCTTTCGATAAAACGACCTTCACATCGATAACCGTTCCGGCAGGGAAATTTGACAACGTAATCCTCATCAAGAGAAATCTCCAGCTCGATTTCACTACCGAAGTCGAGCAAATCGGTATCAAAACATCTGTGGCGGCAACCGTTTATCTGACAAACAAGCTCTGGTACGCCCTTAACGTTGGCTTGCTGAAACAAACGATCGAAAAAGCCAGCATCAAAATCTACGGAGTCGAATTTCCGGCAGCTGTCGAAGGCAGTATGGAACTATTAAGATTTTCAACGAACAACTAAAACGAGAGCAATGATGACTGTTCATCATCACAAGTTCTCCTACAAAAAAGTACTTGCAACGGATATAATATTAGTGCATACTATAGATAATGACCAAATAGTAGTTTCAGGTTATAGTAAAATGAATGAATACCAGCATTCACTACCGAAGGAATAAACCGAATGGCAAGAATCTCGTTAAGAAAATACATCAGTGAAATCGAAGCCCTGATCGAGCAAAACAGAAACGACGAGGCAATCGATCACTGCAAGCATATTCTGGAAGCTTATCCCAAACATGTCGACACTTACCGGTTACTGGGGAAAGCTTTTCTGGAAAGTCAAAACTTAAGCGGGGCGGCAGATATTTTCCAGCGTGTGCTTTCTGTTATTCCCGATGATTTTGTTTCACATGTCGGGATGTCGATTATCAGGGAAGACGAAGGAAATATCGATTCTGCAGTTTGGCACATGGAACGTGCCTTCGAGATTCAGCCATATAACACTGCGATTCAAGGGGAACTAAAACGCCTCATCGGAAAAAGAGACGGCACAGAACCGCCCAAGGTTCGTTTAACCAGGGGCGCTTTGGCACGCATGTACGCCAAAGGCAATCTGTACGACCAGGCTATTTCCGAACTCAGGAAAGCCCTTGCACGATTTCCCCAGCGACCTGACCTCCAGGTTGTTCTCGCTGACATGTATGCAAAAAGCAATATGAAGGTGGAAGCAATCGACGTATGCTCCAAACTTCTTGAAAAGTTCCCCTATTGCTATGAAGCCAATCGCATCCTTGTCGGTTTGCTCCAGAATACCGAACGCGCCGCAGACGCGGCAAATTACAAAAAACGTCTGGAAGCGCTCAACCCTTACGAAGCACACGTCAACGCCAACACGCCAAAAATCGAAGACATCCCTGACGATGCAGTAACCATTTACAGGCTCGATTGGGGCGGCGAATCGGTCTTTTCCGAAGCAGAGAATAACGCATCATGGATGAACGAGAAAAAACCGGAAACGCAGAACCACAACCAGCAACCCGCCGAAGAAAATCTGCCGGATTGGCTCAAACAGGTTGCGAAAACCGAAGAAAAAGCCAGCGACAAAACAGAGCAGCAGAATGTTCAGGAAGCCAGCGAAGATCTCAGCTTCCGATGGGAAGAAAAAGACTTACCGGAGCAAGCAACCGGTACACCAGTTTCCCCTTCAGGAGATACCATCCCGGAATGGATGAAAAACGCCGGTTGGCAGCCATCCAACGGGGAAGAACCCGGTCAGCCAACTGCTTCTTCCCAACAAGAGAAAGAAGAAATCCAGCAAGCCGACTTGCCGGATTGGCTACGCGACGTTCCGGTGAACGAGGCCACCCCCTCCGGTAGCAACGACAAACAAAGACCGGCGAGCATTCCCGAATGGCTTGGAGAAGAAGAAGTAGAAGAAACTATTCCGCAAAGCAGCGGGCAACAAGCAGAACCCAGCGTTGCACCTGTTGCCGATGTTTCCCAGCCGGACAATCAAACAATACAACCGGAACCAATCACCAGCAGGCAGGAAGAATCAATCGCAACGAACAACCCGGCTTTTCCCGAAGGGGTTGATATACCAGACAATCCACCGGAATCCCCTGCACCTGCGAATGAAGCGGAAATTATTTCCGAACCCGGGGAAACGGCGGATGAACAAGCAAACGTCGCGAATAAACCACCTCAGGCAGCCGAAAATCCGCAAACCGAACCCGCTAGCGACAGCCAACTGCCGGAATGGCTGAACGAACTGAATGCCGAAATCGAAGAAATCGAAAAAGAAAACCGCTTCGTCAAACCACCCAGGGAAAAAACAGCCGACGGTTTACTTGGTATCGAATATCCGGAACAAGAAACGATTGATGAAAAAGACATTCCGGTTGAAAACGCAGCTACTTCCGCCAATATTCCGGATTGGCTACAAGAGCTTGATTTCAATGCGCCCGAACCAGCCGAGAGTATTTCCCCGGCAGAAGAAACCATTGATTTGACAAGCGATAAACAAGCAGTGTTTTCAGAAACCGACACAAACGAAAACCCACCCGAAAGCACACCGGTATTCGAAGATGAAACCTACCCTTCAATCGCCAATACGGATGTTCCCGACTGGCTTGAAGAACTTGCAGAACCTTCATCGGACGATTCAAATGAAGCGCAACAACTCATAGCACAAGAAAACGGCTCACTCCAGTTCCCTGAATGGCTCTTGGAATATGCAAAACCGGAAGATCTTGATAAGATCGAAAGCATATCTGCACCCGAGCAAAAAAGAACCAGTGATATCGATGCAATTATCGATGAAGAACTTGGCATCGACGATGGGACCGGGAAGAAAAAAGCAGACGTACCGGAATGGTTACAGGCAATCCAAACGAACGAACCGCCGCCATCCGAATCAGCCCCCGCGCCCGAACCTGAGGCAGCGCCTGAACCACCACAACCCACCCGGCCGGAAGCACAACCCGAAACTCCGGATTGGCTCGAAGAATTGTCCGGCGAGACTGTCAGCGAAGCACCTGCGCCAG
>CAYWFK010000106.1:0-5162 GCA_964457375.1 uncultured Anaerolineales bacterium | reverse complement strand
ATCACGGGTGACGATCAACGGGAAAAAGTATCCGATAAAAATGGTCGAACCGCTTGAGAATGATGGCAAAATCACGATGATCGTTTCTTTCCGGAAGGATGGTGTTCTGAACACACTGGTAATCCGGACTAGTATGGATGCCGATGACAAGAAGGAAGGTAAGTACAAAAGTGAGGGTATGCTTTTCGATCATAACTTGCTTGTCGAAGATGAGAATGCGAATTTCGAGCCAATCGCTTACGGGGATATGCTTGGAAATCTGAAAAGTTTGGAGGATCTGGGCTTTTCGTTTGAAGGTACTCTGAAAGACAAATCCGGGAAAGAGTTCGAGATTTATCTGGAAGCCAATGATGCTCTCATTGGTGCCGGAATGAGTACGCTTGAAATCCGCGATGACAATGCTTACCTCAATGGGGACCTCGGTGCCGTGACTTACGGGCAGGTTAAAGATTTGATTAAGAATCATCCGGAAGTGAAAACGATTATCTTTGAAAATGTGCCCGGGTCGGTCAATGATTCAGTCAATATGTATACCGGCCAAATGATTCGCGATGCGGGTTTGACCACCAAAGTTTTGAGTGATAGTGAAATTGCTTCCGGTGGTGTCGATCTGTTTTGTGCCGGTAAAGAGCGGGTGGTGACCAAAGGCGCAAAACTTGGCGTGCATTCCTGGGATAACGGTGACAAGGAAGGGCGAGAATTCCCGAAGGACCACCCTGCACATCAATATCAAATTGCCTATTTCACCATGTGCCTTGGCGAGAAAGGAAAGGATTTTTATTTCTACACATTGGATGCTGCACCTGCCGATGGAATCCATTGGATGACGGAAGATGAAATCAGTAAGTGGGGCATTGCCACAAAAATCGTCGATGCCTCCGGACTGTAATATGCAGCAGCCTGACATCTGGGGATAACGTTTCCTTTACGGAAGCGATTGGAGCCGGCTCTTTGTCTGCGACTACCATAAGGGGGTTTTCAAGGGGGAGTAGGTAGCTCGCAGCGGCCGGCTCGACGAATTTAATGGGGGCTTTACTGGAATCCGTATTACTCGTTTTTCATGGATGGATTAGGCAAATTGGTATATCCTGTTTGGCAGGAAGACGGCAGCAGGGGGAGGAAATCTGCCGGAAACCTGAATCCGGATTTTTGACAACGTTTGCAGATGAATGCAAGCAGAATTGTATTTACTAGGCTTGTACACTGTGTAATCCCGTAAATCAGACAGGGGAGGAAGACAGCAGACGAAGGTCTTTCTTTTACTGCGGTGTGGGCTTTCCCCGGTTTCCGCAGGGGGTGTGAGATGTGCGGTTTTTTCATTCGGTAAATTCTTGACATCATCTTCCCATTGTCCGTTTCATGACGATGTGTTGCCCGGTAGTACTTATTTCGCATGGTGTTTTGATTTTTCTCCTGTATAGTGAAAGCATAGTGTGGCATGTTCACGCTGCATTGCCATCGCAAAGTGCCGCTTTGGACTTGTCAACTGATTCCCGTTTTTTGTTGTATAAATAATCACAATGATTTTCGGTTCAATCGCCATCCCTTTCTGAGGTAATTCACTTATTCCAAAAAACAAAATAGATTATCCGGCAGGATTTTTCCCGTTTACTGGTGCCTGATTTGTTTAATGCTCCTTGATAGCCGTCGGCAGCAAGATATTTTATGAATGTCTTGTCCTATTTAATACCTCAGAAAGGAAGTTGAAAGATGAAGAAAAAAAGGCGACTACTCCGTTATTCCTTGGCCGGATGGTGCATGCTCCTGCTGGCTGGCGTTATGACGCTCACAGGGCAAGCTGATTTCGATGATAATGGATATGCTGATCTTGCCATCGGAGTGGAATGGGAAGATGACGGTTCGAAACCCGACACGGGGGCTGTCAATGTTCTCTATGGCAGATCAGGCGGTTTGTCGGCACTTGGGGATCAGCTGTGGGACCAGGCGGATTTGTCCGCTGATCCAAATGGTACGGAAAATGGTGATGAATTTGGAACACGGCTGGCGATTGGCGATTTCAACGGAGACGGTTATTACGACCTGGCCGCAAGTGCTCCGGGTGAGAACCTTGGCTCAGCAGCAAATGCCGGGGCAGTCAATGTCATTTACGGGAAATCACCGCATGGTTTGAACGCTGCTGACAATGAATTCTGGCATCAGGGTGTTCCGGGTGTCAAAGGCGCAGTTGAACCGCAAGATTATTTCGGGAGGGCGCTGGCTGCCGGCGATTTCAATGGGGATGGTTATGATGATTTGGCAATCGGTGTGCCTTACGAAGATATTGCCAGTACCTTGAATGCCGGATGCGTCAATGTCCTGTATGGTACTTCGTCGGGGCTGACCACGGTTAATGATCAGTTATGGTACGAAGGCGTCAGTGGTTTGGCTGGCGCTGCTGAAACCGCTGACAAATTCGGGTACGCATTGGCTAGCGGGGATTTCAACAGGGACGGAAAGGATGACCTGGCGATTTCCATTCCGGGTGAGGACCTTGGTGGCGTCGATAACGCGGGGCGTGTGGTCGTTCTCTATGGAACGACTTCAGGGTTGTCGTCTGCGAACAGTTTTGCTATCGTGCAGGGTCTTTATGGTGTTCTTGATTCCTATGAGGAGGACGACTGGTTTGGCGAAGCTTTGGGCACGGGCGACTTCAACGGCGATGGCTATGCTGATTTGGCGATTGGCTCTCCGCGTGAAGATCATGGCAGCGCAAGTGATGTCGGCGCTGTGAATGTTCTTTTCGGGTCAGCGAGCGGTTTGACTTCTTCGGGTGATCAATTCTGGAAGGAATCCGGTATGGCAGCGGATAACGAATTCGGTTTCTCATTGACTGCGGGTGACTTCAATGGGGACGGAAATGATGAGCTGGCAGTCGGGATACCCTACCAGGACCTTGGTTCGGAAGGGAATGCCGGGGCTGTTGAAGTTTTGTATGGCGCATCTGGCGGGCTGCACCGCCGTGTTGCCAATGACTTTTGGCACCAGGGACGTTCCGGAATTCTCGACAACGATGAAGCAGGGGATTTGTTCGGCGTTGCTCTGGCGGCAGGTGATTTCAATAACGATTCCTATGTTGACCTCGCAATCGGAGTGCGCAATGAAGATATTGCGGGGAAGGCAGATGCCGGAGCAGTGCAAATTTTATTTGGCTCATCGACAGGTATCAGGGCCAGCGGTAACCAGTTTTGGCATCAGGATGTAACGGGGGTAATCGGTGGGGTTGAGGCCAATGATCATTTCGGTTCTTCTCTGGCTGCTGTTGTCAGAAAAAAGACAAAGATTTATATTCCGTTTGTCAACAAGAATTATTGACCCATGTCAGGGTTTTCATTCCCGGCAAAGGCTGGATGATTGAGATGCTTTATCCTCGTCCTCCTTTGTCGGGAAAAGTCGTTCAGGGGGGAAACCGGTTGGTTGTATGATTGCTTTTGGTTCTCTGTAAATCCCCGAAAACCGTAGCTACCGGAAAAGATACTGCGCTGCCGATTTGATTGGGGATTGGTGCTATTGGGTATAATTAGGTTTCCGGTTTTGCTGGGCGGTTGTTATTGGTGGTGCGGATATTCAGCGAAGCCCTTGAAGTTCATAAAGGCACTGTGCTGATGGTGAATGAAAATCGTCCGGATAGCCGGCGAGGGTGTTCCGGGAATTTGCAGATACCCAATATGTGTTCCTGACAAATAAGTACGCCACATCTATAAAAGGAAAAGAATGTCAAATCAACTACATGTCATATTCGGAAGCGGTCCGGTTGGATGCTGGATAGCGCGCAGTTTGCGGACGATGGGGAAAAACGTGCGTGCTGTCAACCGGGGCGGCAGGCGGCCTGCGCTAATGCCGGACGATGTCGAAATACTGGCTGCGGATGTTCTTAATCAACGTCAGGCAGTCCGGGCGGCAGATGGGGCTGCTGTGGTTTATCAGGCTTTGAACCCGCCGTATCACCGCTGGGCTGAATTATTCCCGGCTTTGCAATCCGGTGTGGTGGCTGCTGCGAAATCCTGCGGCGCGCGGTATGTATCCATAGAAAACCTGTATATGTATGATCCCGCCGGAACGATCAATGAGCAATCGCCGGTCAAACCGCAATCGGGCAAGGGTATGCTGCGGGCGGCGATGGCGGAGCGTATCATGGCTTTGCACAAGAGCGGGGAAATCCAGGTAACTGCATTGCGGGCGAGCGATTATTATGGACCCGGTGTGTTGCAATCCGTGATGGGGGAAAGAGTGTTTGCCAATCTGGCGGCGGGGAAAAAAGCACAAATAATCGGAAACGCGGATGTGCCGCATTCATGGGCGTATATCGAAGATGTCGGTGCTGCCGCGGCGATACTGGGAACCCGTGAGGATTCCTGGGGGCGGGTGTGGATTGTACCGCATGCAGCGGCAAAAACCCAGCGTGAAATGGTCGACACAGCCGGACAGTATCTTGGCATTCCGCCAAAATTGACGGTGATCACGCCCCGGCTGATGCGGCTTGCCGGACTTTTCAATCCTCAGGCGAGAGCTTCCGTTGAGATGATGTATCAATTCATGCACTCCTTCATTGTCGATGGCAGCCAAATACAGCAGGCTTTCCAATTGAAGCCAACAACAATCGAAACGGGAATTGCAAGGACAGCGGACTGGTTCAGGGAAAGGCTCGCTGCGCAATAAGGTCATCCGGCGACGAAGGCTGGTGCTCTCCACCGGCAGCAGACAAGTACGGCATCGGCGGGGAAAGATGGGTGAGGTGCTGGTTGTTGAAGTGCGCAGTGGTTTGTTGTCCATCCCGGCTGGGAATTGAAACCGTACTGATCCCGACACTCACTTGAACTATTTGCCAAATTTATCATTGTCAGGCAGCCATTGCGATTATGGCAGCCTGGCTTTGTTTGGTATTGTGTTTATTGCCGGTATGCAGGATGCGGATCGTGTATGCCGGCAAGTTTTCATGCGTTGCGTACCGTTGAACCTGATTACACTTCGATGCGGCTTCCGGGTGTCCGGAAGCCCGCTTTGGCTGTCGGCATTAAAGCGATTTGTTTTTGCCTGTCGATGCCTTCCACTGATTTTCATGAATAGCCCCGATATTGGTATTTGACCGAAAGTTCCGTTATTTAGTCTATATGGTCTATATGGTCTATTATGGCGAAATTAAGGTAAAATGCCGCTATTATTTG
>CAYWFK010000105.1:0-5176 GCA_964457375.1 uncultured Anaerolineales bacterium | reverse complement strand
AACCGATTTTACAACCCGCTCACCCTCCAATCATAGGAACAGGGGTAAATAACAAAACCAATAGAATCAACCCGGTGACAGCCAATATTCTCCGAGTTCTGTCGACTGGTGTAATTTGATCAAGCGGCTCTGCATGCGCTCTGCCCAGCAGGAACAACAAGAACAACCAAAACCACCAACCGGCCCAAACAAACCCCAATAAAAACAAGATACCCCACACCAGGTAAATGATTCTATTCGTTTTTTCGCCGAACAACGTATAAATCAAATGCCCGCCGTCCAGCTGCCCTGCCGGTATGAGGTTGAATGCAGTAACCAGCAAACCTGCCCAACCTGCCCATGCTACAGGGTGCAGATAGATATCCTCACCACCCAATGGCAAAGGCGACCCCGTGAAAAAATAGTTCATCCAATAAAAAAGCGGCAGCTGCCCGCCATAAGATGCCGGAACAGGCAACATCTTTCCATGAACAAGATATTTCAACAGCAAATAAAAAAGCGAATTCCCTTCGAAAAGTTGCCCCTGAACAGTATGAGTCGGAATCGTATGCACTTCCGACAGAAATAAACCTGCGATAAGTATCGGCACGGCTACGATGAATCCTGCCAGAGGTCCGGCAATTCCGATATCCAACAAAACCCTTTTATTTTTCACCGGTTCCTTGATTTTGATGAAAGCCCCCATCGTTCCAAACAAACTCAAAGGGAAGGGAATGAAATACGGTAATGTAACTGCGACATGATGGTATCTTGCAGCAAAGTAATGACCGAACTCATGAGCAATCAAAATTGCCAATAAACTAACCGCAAAGGGCCATCCGGAGATAAAGAAGTGTATCAACACTCCCCAATTCCCCTGCAAGTCTGTCAAACCGGCATCGCCCGAAGAATAAACCGCCCCTGCAAACAGGATACTCAATACCGTCAACAAAAAAAGGACAAGATTTACAAGCGGATTGGACTTCTTTGGTTCGATCTTCCCCCAAACCAGGTTGATTTGATGGCGGTCACCTGCCATGCGGAATAATGGAAAAATATCCATGGGGGCAAGCTTTCCTTCAAGCCGGTCATAAATTTGCAGCGAATCGCCAAGTAAACGTCCGGTAAACTGGACGATCATTTTGGTTTCCCCCGTATGCCATTTGATTTGCTCGACATCCATGACCCGGGTAACTTCCAAGGTCAACCGATCCCGCAGAACCAGTTCAGGATACATCTTTCTCTCCGCAAGATTGCTGCTGTCAGGCGGGAGTGAATGGGAGTCGAACCCACCATGGCTCGCAACGCGACCCATCACCGATTTTGAAGACCGGGGAGCCCACCGGGACCCAACCACCCCCATTCAACAAGATTACAACAGCACACGGATTATATCCTTTCGGCGAAATGATGGCAAGCACTTGAAGAATCTTTTCGCCAGTTTTCCGCAACACGAAAATAGGATTCGACACGACAGTCCCAATGAAGCAGTATTCGATAGCGCTCATGCTATAATCTGTCCGGAGTATGATTTCGATGGCAGAAAGAACAAACCAGGCTTGGCTCGATGATCTTAAAGGCAACAATCTTGATGCTGCCCTGTTTGACCTGCGCCAACGGTTGATCAAAGGGCTGACCTTTGCGCTGTCCTCCCGTATCGACCGTTCGGATAAATCCGCAATGATCGAAGATTTTGTGCAAGATGCACTGTTGAAAATCCTCGATAACCTGCACACTTTCCGGGGAGAGAGCCGTTTTACAACCTGGGCACAAAAAATAGCTGTGCGTGTTGCCTATACTGAATTACGCCGGCGCCGTTGGCAGGATATATCAATCGAAGATTTGATGCCGGAAAATAATACCGACTTCGTACCGCTCAGCCTTTCCGACCCTTCACCCAACCCGGAAAAACAAAACGCTCAACAAATGGTTGCCAGCGTAGTACAACGCCTGATTAACGAAGAACTTACCGAACGTCAACGTACAGTTATGTTGTCAGCAATTGTCGGTCAGATGCCATTGGACGAAGTCGCAAGACGGATGGGAACAAACCGCAATGCGCTGTACAAACTCATCCACGATGCACGCAGGAAATTGTTTAATAGTTTACAAAAAGAAGGATTTACACCAGCCGATCTTCTCGCCGCTTTCGAATGAGTCAGTAAGATTCCCCGTTGGCAGCTTGTCAGGATATAGCAGGAGCAATCATATGCAATTAACCGTTGAAACGCTTAAAAAAATGGTTCGGTCGATTTTCCAAACCGGCGAGAATGAAATAAGTTGCGATGAATGTTTCGATGAATTAGACAAGTTCGTTGAACTCGAATTGGCCGGCAAAGATGCAGCGACAGCCATGCCATTAGTGAAAGCCCACCTGGAACGATGCACCAGCTGCCGTGAAGAATATGAAGCACTCTACTTGGCAATTCAGGAAAATAACTGACTTTGGCATCTAAGGTATTCCCTGTTCCAACCAATTCGGTTCCCCATAGATTGTTCCGCAATTCCAACCGGGTTTTACCCGCCATCCGTTTATTCCGGAACGCGGCATCTGAAATTCATGCAGCAATTGTACTAACGGGAAAAGAAACCCCGTCTTCCACGGACGGTGTTGTACCGATTAGTATAAAAAAAGCCCCTCGTCGGGGCTATTTTCATTCATTTTCTTTGGCTTTTTTATCTTTCGCCGGCGCCGATTCGCTTTTCGGTTCGCTCGATTCCTTTTTGTCAGTTTTGTCATTCTTCTTATGACTGAATGACTGTGAACCGGAAGGCGAACGGTTATCAGTCGAGTAAAATCCCGAACCTTTGAAAACAATTCCCACAGGCAAATAAACTTTTCTCAATGAATTGTGATTACATTCCGGGCACTTCTTCAAAGGGGGATCACTAAATTTTTGCTTGCGTTCAAATTGTATTCCACAATTTTCACACCGATAGGTATAAATTGGCATAGGTCTTTCTTCCAATCTTTTTATTTAATAAATTTCTTACCGTTATTATTCAAATGCGCAGGGATTATAGCGCGCTTACTGCCAACTTGCAAGGGATTCGATTACAAGTATCCAATTGAAAACCGGAAAACAAGCCACCCGTCAAGGTATTGGAGACGGGGTATCCGTTATCACGCTTGCCGGTGTTGGCGTCTTGGTTACCCGCTTCGTCCTCGTCGGTGTAGGCGTTCGGGACGGACGCAATGTTCTGCTGGGTGTCAACGTTATTGTTGGTGTTAACGATAATGTCGGGGTCGGGGTTTCTGTCGGGGGATAAATAACCGACATCGCCCAATCCCACCACGCTTTTGGTACGGCTTCTTCCGGAAGTTTGAGCAGACTCTTCAACGCTATCTCTGCCCTGATGTTGATATGCAAAGCATAATAGATTTTGGCACGCCAATAAAAGATTTTCGCCATATCTTCATCGTTGCGGACAAGATCTTCCGTCATTTTCAATTGTGAAAGGGCATCCCGATAGCGTTCGACAAAATACAAAGACTGCACAAAAGCAATATTTGCGTCAAAGCTCTTCGGGGAAGCTTTTCTTGCCAAATAAGTTTCATTAACAGCTTTCTGAAAATCCCCCGCTTTGATAGAAGCCAATCCTCGGTAAAGATGCCCAAGCGTCGAATCCGGGTCAAGCCTCAAAGCTCTTTGGGCATTTGTCATAACTAAATCAAGGTCCGGTTCTTCTTTCGCGTTCAAATAAGCTCCTGCCAGAAGCGCAAAGCCATCCGGATCGTCCTTTTCATATCGTGTATAGGTTTCCAAAAGCGATATGGCTTTTTTAGCTTGTTGTGCATGAATATAGGCTTCACCCAAAGTCAGGTACCCATCCAGCAAGGTAAGATCCATCTCGTGCCCTGTTTTTGCATCATTCAAAGCTTCCTTGTTTCTACCCAGCGCCATATATGCTTTTGCGCGTGCAAGATAGTAACGAGGCAAGTCCTCCAATACATCCTTGCTTTGCTCAAGAACCCTCAGCGTTTCCCTGTAATAGCCCCTGTTGGTATAGTAATCGGCAAGCTCAAGCCAGGCATCCGCGTAACCGGGGTCCAGTTCGACGGCTTTTTTCAGCCAACTAAGAACATTTGCCGACTTGTTTTGGCCCAATCGTGCCAAAGCCAACCCCACATATGCCGGAGCAAATTTGCTATCCAGTTCGATGACGCGATTATACGTTCGAATTGCGGCACGATAATCTGAGGTCAGCCGATAAGCCTCCCCAAGATAATACAGCGCATCTGTCGAATGCGGTTCTGCATGTACTGCCTGTTTCATAAAAACGAGCATCGATGCATAATCCCCGCGGTCATAAGCACGCATACCGACCCGAAAAGCTTCAATTCTCGGATGGGGAGTATCCACATAAGCCGGAACAGGGGTATAAGTCGCATCCAGAACCATCCAAAGCGGCATCAAATCTTTCGGTGTCGGCGTTGGTGTACGTACCAGAGGCGTGCTTGTCAAAGTCGCAGAAGACGTTGGCGTCCATGCGATTGGAGTTATTGTCAAATGAGGAATGATGATCCCGCTTTCCAGCAGTCCGTATACCCCTGCTGCCAGCATTCCAAAAACAACCATTGCCAATGCAACGAAAAAAACAATCCGGTAAAATGGCACCGCAAGAAGCATTTTTAGTTTACCGGGTCTTTTTCCGATTAAATCGGGAAGTTTGGCTTCCCATTTACGTTCGAAGAAAACAGGTTTCGAGCGTTCAGAATCAAGACCACGTGCTCCCAGGAGTTCCAGGCCCTGAATGGCATTGCTGTTTCCCGGGTCCAGCCTCACCACATTTTTCAAACAGTATATTTTTTCCTTTTTGGTACCAACAACAGAGCCCATCCACAACCAGTAGTCGGGATTCCTTTTGTCGATTTTCAACAATCGTGAAAGTAAATCACGTGCGCGTTCATTTTCTCCCGTTTTGATAAATTCTATGGCGTTTTGCAGCATCTCGTATTCGTTCATGGGCTCCTCAAAACGAAGTTTAGCACACTATTCAACGACCTTCAAGTCAGTGTATAATCCGGTTCATGAAAAACAAGCGTAACCGTTTTTTCCTGCTTATTTTAATCTCTTTTGTGCTGACAGCCGGGTGTATTCCGAAAATCGAACTATCTACGCCGACACCGTCTGCCACGTTAGCGCCAATTTCAGGCAAGTCCCGCCCCGGGAAAACGGCGGCAACGGCAACACTT
>CAYWFK010000104.1:0-5279 GCA_964457375.1 uncultured Anaerolineales bacterium | reverse complement strand
CCGCCTCATCATGCCGAAGTGCGTATGGCTGCGGCGGATGACATCGCTGATATTTTCGGGCGGGACGAGAAGGGATTTTTCGTCATCGGGTATACACGCGAGCAGGGGCATCCTGTGCGCATCGACCTCGACAAGTTCGTTCAACGCTCCGCAGGTATCTTCGGCGCTACGGGAACGGGTAAATCGTTCCTGACGCGGATTATCCTGGCGGGCATGCTGCATCACAATGCGGCTTCCGTGCTGGTTTTCGATATGCACAACGAGTATGGCTATGACGATACGGCTTCCGATACCAACGAGACGGTAACCGGGCTGAAGACGAAGTTCCCGACGCGGGTGCAGGTGGTCGGGCTGGGCAGCGGGGCGATGATTCGGAGCACGCCGCCGGATTTCAACCTGGAAATTGCCATGTCGGATATCCTGCCGGAGGATATCGAGCTGCTGGCGCGCACTCTGAACTTGCGGGAAACAACGGCTACGACGCTGGATGCACTTTACAAGCGGTTCGGGAAGAACTGGTTCAGGGAATTCAAGGCAATGAAGAACGGTGCGGTGACGGAGAACGAAGACGGGAAGAAGAACCCGGCACCGGATAGCGTTGCGTATTGGGCGAACGAGGCGGGTGTCAATGTGATGGCTGCCGAAGGTTTGCGTAACAAGATGAACCGGGTGTTCGGTTTGCCGTATATTGTCGAGCATCCTGCTGCCGATACAATCAGCCTGATTGTCGATTCGCTGCGGAGCGGCAAGAGTATCGTGCTTTCGTTCGGCGAGCATGAGCGCGACCTGGATTATTTGCTGGTAACCAACCTGTTGACCAGACGGATTCGCAAGGAGTGGGAGAATCAGGTCAATGCGTTCCGCTCGAGCGGGACGGGGGAGCCGCGCCCGCTGGTCATCGTGCTGGAAGAGGCGCACAAGCTGCTGAACCGCGAGATGGCTGCACAGACTACGTTCAGCACGATTGCGCGTGAAATGCGGAAGTATTATGTTACCTTGTTGATCATCGACCAGCGCCCCGCGCAGATTTATGACGAGGTGATGTCTCAGCTTGGAACGCGTATCTCCGGCAAACTTGGCGATGATGATGACATCCGTGCGGTGCTTTCCGGGCTTGCCGGGCGTGATGCGCTGCGGGGGATGCTCTCGCGGCTGCAACCGAAGGAAGAAGTGCTCTTGCTGGGCTGGGGCGTGCCGATGCCGCTGCCCGTGCGCTCCCGCCGCTATGACGCCCGCTTCTGGGAAGAACTGCTGGGCGAGCAGGATGGCGGGGCGGTGGATCCGGATGAGATATTGAGAGATTTGGGCTTTTGATGCCTCGAAGGTGAAATGATGCTGGTTGTTATCAGTGACTTGCATTTCAAGGATGGCACGACAGGGTCTTCCGTTTCGGCGGACGCTTTTCACTTGTTTGCCAAACGGCTGGAAGATATGGCGTTTCGCGCTTCGTGGCGGGCAAACGGGCGCTATAAGCCAATCGAGGAAATCAATGTGCTCTTGCTGGGGGATATCATCGATGCACTACGCTCGGAACGCTGGCAGACGACGAACGCCGGAGAAGGACAGCGTTTGCGTCCCTGGCATGACCCTTACCGGCAGGACTACGTTGAGAAAATTAGCGGGATTACGGATGCAATCATTGCCCGGAATGCCGAAACGTTTGCCGTGCTGAAAAAGATGTCTGCCGGTGAGATGATTCATCTTCCGCCGGCTTCCCGCCGGGGAATACCTGCGGAAAAGAGCGCTGATCTGCTTGCCATTCCCGTGCGGTTAACGATGATGTGCGGGAATCATGACTGGTATTATCATTTGCCGGGCAGGGAGTATGACGCAATTCGCCGGCGGATTGTGGATGCAATCGGGCTGGTAAACGATGCATCCCCGTTTCCGCATGCGCCGGAAGAATCGGATGCCGTGCATGATCTGTGTGCGAGCCATCAGGTGCTTGCCCGGCATGGAGATATCTTCGACGGATTGAATTATGATGCTGATGCCGGACGGAATGCCGCTACAATCGGTGATGCTTTGGTTGTCGAACTCATCGACAGGTTTCCGGCTTTTCTGCAATCGAAATTGGGCGGTGAGCTTCCGGAACGGTTTTTGAGCGGATTGCGCGAACTGGGGAATGTGCGCCCTGCGGCACTGGCTGCTGCCTGGATTAGCAATATTCTTGAAACCGCGGTCGATAGCCGCTTACTGCGTGAGCAAATCGAACGTTTGTGGGATGAGCTGGTGGATGAGTTCCTTGCGCTGGCTTTTTTGCGTAAGCAGGATCGTTTCTGGAACCCTTTCGAGGCTGTGGATTTTTTGCAGGATGTTTTACAGCTATCCAAGCCGTTTGATTTCGAGACGATTAGCCGGTTTTTCATGAGCTTCCGCAAGCAGTTGTGGCGCGGGCGGGATAGTTTTGTGGATCATGCGTTGAAAGAAGATGCATTTTTACGGCACCATGTGAAGTTTGTTGTTTATGGGCATACTCACGAACATGAAATTGTGCCGCTGGACAGCACGCTGGTCGATGGAAAAGCTTTCGAGCAAATTTATGTCAATACCGGTACCTGGAATTCTTACCATGAAATTGCCCGCAAGCATTTGAGTGCACATCATTTTGTCGATATTCAGTTGATGACGTATGCCGTATTCTATCGGGGAGACGAGCGAAGCGGCAGAGCAATGGAAGCATGGTCGGGGATGATAACCCTGAAACCATGAAACCATGGTGGTGCAGCGGGAACGGGGGGGAATCTCTTGTATTCTTTGAATTTGTTTGGAAAACCGGGATGGGGACGTAGTTGCCAATCCGGATAGTATGCTGTATGATTGCGATTGGCTTCTTTGACACGCAGCTGCGGATAGACTGCATGATGATTTGGCAGTATGCAACACCTCATCATCCGGCTCGAAGTGTCGACAAGCCGGATGAATTTTCCGGCTATCTGCTTCGATGCTTGCCAGGTAACCGGAACGTCTCCGGGTGCGGACAAGAAGCCTGCCTGTCTGAATGCTTGCAAAATTGCGGGGCAAATCCGGTTTCAGAGAGGCGATTTCAGATGAATTGTGAGTTGACATGATGAGAAAAAAAACAGTTGGTTTGCTTTTTTTATTACTGCTTGCAGGGGGATTGATTTCTTGCGTCAGGGGGACAACATCTGTTGTGAATACCCGGCAGCCGAGTATTACTCAGGCGAAATCCGTCAGGATGCAAACGGCAACACCACCTGCGGAGGCGACTGCGACTGTTCGCAAAACCAATGCGGCGACACAAATAACTGTTCAGCCGGAGGTTTCCACCCCGACTCTTTCCATGCCCTTGTTCGGTATGGAGCCACACCGGGTTTCGGATGAAACCGTATTGGGGTTGATGACAGATTCGGGGGCGCGGCTGGTGCGTTATAGCAGCATCCTATGGAACAAGGTGGAAGCGCTGGAAGGTGTATACAACTGGGATGCTCTTGCGGATGTGGAACGTGATTTGCAATTGCTTTCTGCCAAGGGGTTCGAGATCATCGTAGTGGTGCGGGGAACACCGGCATGGGCGCAGAAGGTTCCCGGTTCGTTTTGCGGGCCGGTGGCAGCCGAAAAACTGGATGCTTTTGCCGAATTCCTTGCCAAACTTGTCGAGCGCACCAACACTCCCGCTTACCATATCCGCTATTGGGAAATCGGTAATGAACCGGACGTGGATCCTTCGTTGGTAAGTCCGGATAATATCTATGGCTGCTGGGGTGACAAGGATGATCCGTATTATGGCGGGGAGTATTACGCGGAAATGCTGAAAAAAGCTTATCCGGCAATCAAGGCGGCTAATCCGGATGCGTTGCTGCTTAATGGCGGGCTGCTTTTGGTTTGTGATCCAACTCACCCGCCGGAAGGGAAAACATGCCTGCCGGCAAAATTCTTCGAAGGTGTATTGCGGAACGGCGGCGGCGATTTTCTGGACGGGGTGAGTTTTCATGGGTACGTCCCGTATGCCGGGTCGCTGGGTATGGAATGGAAAGACCCTGCCTGGGAGGCGCGCGGCGGGATGATTGCAGGAAAGATCGATTATCTGCGTTCGCTGATGGCGCAATATGGTGTGGAAAAACCCCTTTATCAAACGGAAATTTCGTTGTTGTGTCCTGAATGGAGCAAGAAAAATTGTCTGCCTCCCGGAGAAAATTTTTACCGGGCACAAGCGGATTTTGTGGTTCGTTCCCTGGTAAAGAACTGGCAAATGGGGGTTGCAGGTACAATCTGGTACGATTTCGAAGGAAAAGGGTGGCGGTATTCCAGCATGGCAGGGAGAGATTTGCAAAACCCCAAACCGGCTTACCGGGCGTTCCGTTTTCTGAATGAGAAGCTGGCACAAATGGGCTTGACCGGAACAAAAAGCCTTGCCCCCGGGATAGAAGCCTATCTTTTCGAAGGAAACAACCGGCAAGTGTGGGTTGTCTGGTCGATTGATGAGACACCCATCTCTGTTGTTTTGCCTGTGGGGGTTACCCGGATTACGAATGTGTTTGGTGATGTGCTCGAAATAACCGGCAATACGCTCGAAATCAGTTCACCGGTGTATCTTGATTTGACTCCATGACAATGCACTGAGCGAAAGACCGGCGCCGGTTGTGTGGCGGTAAAGAGGCTAGAATATCCATGAAAGGAACGTTTGCAGTCCGATGAGGGCTAATCCGGCTGTGATTAACAAGGCAAGAATGCAGCCTGCGGCGAAAGCCCTAACCGCGAAACGTTCCCGGTTGTTTGCCGCTTGCCATTTTCCCTTAGCCGGTTTTCGGTGGTCGATGATTAAATTGTAGCGGCTTTCGACTTCTTTTTGCAGGGATGTGAGCACTTGACGGGCGAAGTCCGAATGGAGTGCGTTGGGGTCTCCCCTGAATTTTAGCGCCAGCAAGATTTGCAGCGGATCGTTTCCGCAGGATTTTTCGAAAGCGGTGCATGCTTGCTGCATCTCGGGCGTTTTTTCCGCTTCGAGATACCAATACCGCCCAGCCATTGCCGGATAGTGCATTTTCCGGTAGATGTCTCCTAATTTGCGCCTGAGTGAAAGGTTATCCGGGTAGCTGGCAATCAGGCTATGCAGTCTGTCGCGTGCCTTCCCGTAATCCCCGCGATCGCAATCGCTGGATACTTTTTCCAATGTTCGTTCGATACTCATGGCAGGTTTCGTCTTTGCACTGTCGGCTGAACCCCGGCGGCGTCGATTGGTGGGAAACGACGGCCAGGGTTAACTCTCCGGTTGCACCGGCATAGCCAGCATAGAAGGAAACAGGGGGTTTGTCAAG
>CAYWFK010000103.1:0-5768 GCA_964457375.1 uncultured Anaerolineales bacterium | reverse complement strand
GCATCAAGCAGGTAGAGTTGCAGACCTTCACGCCAAATTGGAACAACACATAGCCACCTTTCCCCACGATACCCCGATCAACCAAAAGCGGGCGCAGATTCTGAGGTGGTGCCGGGAAAAAGCTCAGGAAAAACCAGGAATCTTTTCATTAACTGTACCCACCGGCGGGGGGAAAACCATTTCCTCAATGGCCTTCGCCCTTGATCATGCCAGAAAACATAACCTGCGCCGGGTGATTTACGTGATTCCTTACACGAACATTATCATCCAGAATGCCGAGGTGTTTCGGAAAATATTCGGGGATAATGCCGTATTAGAACATCACAGCAATCTCGAACCGAAACGCACAACCGCCCAAAACCGTCTAACCTCGCAAAACTGGGATGCCCCGATTATCGTCACCACGAATGTACAGTTCTTCGAATCCTTTTACGGCAACCGCAGTTCAGCCTGCCGGAAACTGCACAATGTCGCGGATTCAGTGCTGATCTTTGATGAAGCTCAGATGTTTCCGACTGAACTGTTGAAACCCTCGCTGGCTGTAATCCGCGAATTGGTCAGGAATTATGGCTGTACAGCAGTCCTTTGCACGGCCACGCAGCCGACTCTGAATGATGCCTCACTCCTCAAAAACGAAGCATTGGAAGATGTGCGGGAAATTGCGCCTGACCCGCAGCAATTGTATGAAGATTTCCGGCGTGTGGAGGTATCGGTACGGGATGAACCGCTGTCTTACGAAATGCTCGGCAAAGAGATTGCCGAGCATGAACAAATTCTGGTAATTGTCAACACTCGCAAAGACGCCCGACAGATTTTCGACCAGCTTCTTCAATATCATCCGGCTCATGAATGTTTTCATCTCAGCACCATGATGTGTCCGGCCCATAGAAGCGTCACGTTGAAAGCGATTCATGCCTGCCTTGAGAAAGGATTACCCTGTCGGGTCATCAGCACACAATTGATTGAAGCCGGCGTTGATGTGGACTTTCCGGTCGTGTGGCGGGCTATCGCCGGAATTGACTCGATTGCCCAGGCTGCCGGGCGGTGTAATCGGGAATGGAAACAGAACAAAGGCCGCGTCGTTGTGTTTCAGGGAGAGCAACCACCACCGCCCGGACACCTTCGACAAGCCGCAGAATCCGGAAAACGAATTCTTGAATCCTATTATGCCAATCCCTTGAGTCTTGCAGCGGTTCAGACGTATTTTAAAAATTTTTTCTGGAAGCGGAATACAGCTCATGAAATGGACAAAAAGGGGATCGTGCAGATGTGCAAAAGCAGACCGGATGCTATTCCATTCCGGGACATCGCAAAGGAATTCAAGGTCATTGACGAACCAACGCGTTCTATCCTGATTCCTTATCAATCGGCAGGAGAACAGGCGATTGAAGAACTCAGGAAATGCCGTTTCCACGCTCAATACCCCGGTTATGTCAATCGTGAATTGCGCAGAACGCTTCAACGTTACACCGTACAACTGCGTGAACGTGTATTTCGGGAGTTATACAACGTGTTAGATGATGTATTCGATGATGGACAGTTTTTTGTGCTGGCCAATAAAGATATTTACACGGAGAAGGTTGGATTAAACCCAGAAAATCCGGTCTTTATGGAAATTGAAAGTTTAATTATCTGAGTCACACAATTTGAAGAATTTTTTCCAGTTGACAAATCTGAGAGAGGGTGGAAAAGAATTGTATTAGAAAACAACCACTATCAATAATGGGGGGATAGATGGATGAGCGCGATAACAGTTACACAATTATACCACGACTACATTAAGTTGATCCCTGTTTCTGATCAATTACAGCTCATCGCACTGATTAGCCAGCATTTGGTCAAAAATTCTCCTGAATTGGAGACTCAAAAAACGCGAAGTCTTTTAGAATTAGAGGGCTTAGGCGCTGAAATCTGGGATGGTGTTGATGCTCAGGAATACGTCAACGAACTACGGGATGAATGGGAGATGTGCTCGATGAATGTCCTCAGAACGGCGTTTTAGGACGCATGGTCTTCATGGTAACACAAACACTTTACATGGGAGAAAAGTTATGAGCTTTGGCGTAAAGGTGAAAGTCTGGGGAAGCTACGCATGTTTCACCAGACCCGAAATGAAGGTCGAACGGGTCAGCTATGATGTGATGACGCCGTCAGCGGCAAGGGCTGTGCTTGAAGCCATCTACTGGAAGCCAGCAATTCGCTGGATTATTGACAGAATTCATGTCCTTAATCCGATCAGATTTGATAATGTACGCCGGAATGAAATCGGGGGCAAACTCTCGGCTCAGGCGATTGCCAAGGGCATGAAAAAACACGAACCCGTCGAAGTGTTTATTGAAGACAATCGCCAGCAGCGGGCAGCAATGGTATTGCGCGATGTCGCGTATATCATCGAAGCCCACTTCGTGGCTGTTGACGAAGACGGTAAAAATGAGGGCAAACATCTCGACATCTTCAATCGTCGTGTCAAAAAGGGGCAATGCGCTTACCAGCCCTATCTCGGCACACGTGAATTCTCCGCCAATTTCGAACCAATTGATGAAATTCCGGCCCCTGCCCTGTCCGGAGAAAAAGACCTCGGATTTATGCTGTTCGACATGGATTTTTCAGATCGGAAGCACATTCGTCCCATGTTTTACCGCCCCAAAATGGTTGACGGCGTGATTAATGTGCCGCATCCTGATTCTGAGGAGGTGTACCGATGATTTTGCAGGAACTGACGAAATTATATGAGCGACTCCTTGACAATCCTGATATTGATGTCTGCGAACCGGGGTTCAGCAAAGAGAATATCAGTTTCAAAATCGTTATTGATCAAGAGGGCAGATTGAAATATCTTGAAGACCTTCGTGTGCTGGAAGGGAAAAACGTCAGACCGGCAAAGGTCATGGTTCCAAAATTTGATGGAAAGCGGACTGTTGGCATAAAATCGTATTTCTTGTGGGATAAAAGCGATTATACGATTGGTCGTAAAAAAGATGAAAAATCGGATGTATTTTCTGTGCTGGAGATGCCTGAACATCATGCTGCGTTTCTTCAACTTATCGACAACGTGATACGGGCAACAGGTTTAGAACATCCGGCGGTTTCCGCAATTCAGGAATTTTGTGCTGATGAAACAGAAATGCTGAAATTACAGGATCACCCGAGTTGGGAAGAATTCCTGAACACCTTTGCCGTGTTTGAAGTCGAAACATTCGGACAGACGATTTTTGAGCAACCCGCTGTGATCGAAGCATGGAAGCAATATTATGCCGTGTCAGCCACAGGCAAAAAATTGGAACAAGGGTTATGTCTGGTCTCTGGGGACACAACCGGACTCACGACAACCCATCCAACCATCAAAAAAGGGGTGGGGGGGAAGAACGACACGCCGTTGGTTTCCTGCAATATTGAGGCAGGGGAATCATATAAGCTCAAAAAAGGCCACAATGCGTCAATATCCTCTACTGCTGCCGCCTATTTCACCGGTGCGCTGAACTATTTGATCGACGCCCGCCGACACCATCTCAAAATCGCTGACACATTGACGCTGTTCTGGGCAGAGCACAATGAGATATTTTCCAATTTTTTCGGAGAAATGTTAGAAGGAAACCGCGACGACAGCTATTCTGCCGACCTTGAAGCATTTCTGCAATCGATCCGTTCCGGTACAATGCCGGAGACGATCAGCCATGATGACAGTCGCTTCTTCGTACTTGGGCTTGCGCCCAATTCCGCCAGAATAGCGGTACGATTCTGGTACGTTGATTCAGTAGAAACGATCGCTGGGAAGCTTGGACGACATTTCTCAGATTTAGAAATCATCCCCCAACATAAAGACCGCGACCGTGAATTTCCTTCAATATGGCAGCTTGTCATTGAAACCGCCACACAACACAAAACCGAAAATATTCCGTCCAATATCGTCGGACCGCTGATGCGGAGCATCCTTTCCGGCAATCACTATCCGGCAAATATTCTTTCGATCCTTGTATCCCGGATGCGGACAGATCAGGGCTTTCGTCGGCTCAACTACTATCGCGCATCCTTTCTTAAAGCCATTCTTAACCGTAACTTTCATAAGGAGCTTGCTATGGCATTAGACACCACCAGAACAACGATACCGTATTGCCTCGGCAGATTGTTTGCCGCGCTTGAAAAAACGCAGGAGGATTCTTCTGGAGGCAATATTAACGCCACAATCAAAGATCGTTACTTTGCTTCAGCCTCGGCTACCCCCAGAGTCGTGTTTCCGATTATTATTCGACTCGCGCAGAATCATTTGAAAAAAATCAAAGGTGACAACCCAGGCATGGCCGTGAACCGCGAAAAATTACTTGGGGAAATCATGGATAAGCTCCACGACTTCCCAGCCACACTGAAACTTGAGGAACAGGGAGAATTTGCCATTGGCTACTACCACCAGCGTCAAGACTTTTTTGTGAGCAAACACGAAAAAACTGGAAATTAACCTATGTTTAAGGAGGAAACACCATGGAAGCTATTCAGAACCGCTATGAATTTGTCTTATTGTTTGACGTGGAGAACGGAAACCCCAACGGCGATCCGGACGCTGGAAACATGCCGCGCATTGATGCGGAAACCTCGCACGGTATTGTGACAGATGTCTGTTTGAAACGAAAAATCAGAAATTACGCCGAAATTGCAAAAGCCGGAAAACAGGGGTTCAACATTTATGTCAAGGAAAAAGCCGTGCTGAACCGGCAGCATGAACTCGCATATAAAGCCCTGGATTTACAACCGACTTCTAAAAAATTGCCCAAAGATGAGCAAAAGGCCAAAGAATTGACCGAGTGGATGTGCGCCAATTTTTTTGATGTGCGTACATTTGGAGCGGTCATGACCACTGAGATCAACTGCGGGCAGGTGCGCGGGCCAGTTCAGATCAATTTTGCCAAAAGCGTCGAGTCGGTCTTGCCGCAGGAAATTTCCATCACCCGGATGGCGGTGACAAAAGAACAGGATTTGGAAAAAGAACGCACCATTGGAAAAAAAGCCCTGATTCCTTACGGTCTCTATCGCGCAGAGGGGTATCTTTCGGCTCACTTTGCTGGAAAAACCGGGTTTAGCGAAGCTGATGCAGAATTTCTCTGGGAAGCGTTGATCAACATGTTTGATCATGACCATTCAGCAGCGCGCGGCAAAATGAACTCCCGCAAATTGATCGTGTTCAAACATAACTCTCAACTTGGCAATGCGCCCGCACACAAATTGTTTGATCTGGTGAAAGTCCAGCGCGTTGGCGACGCCGCTACCCCGGCGCGTGCATTTAGCGATTATACGGTCTCTATTTCATTTGAAAACAAGCCAGAAGGCGTTGACATCATTGAAAAACTCTGAGAAATGATTATCTTCCATGTAGAGTCATAATACAGACCATGAAGAGCCGCAATGTGCCGCCCTTCCAGGGCTTGGGACGATGGGGGGATTCATCATCCCACCGATAAATCGGTGGGCTACGATGGCATGTCCCTTCGGGACGAAAGAACCCGCAACCTGCGCAACGTGTTACTCGCAACACGTTTCTTCCCGTGCGTGTGTCCCAATTCCCATCAGGGGCGTGGAAGTGACACCCACAGGGGAAAGGAGCCGCCCGATGCATACACACAGTATGACAATTCACGTGCCGTATGATGTATTGATCAATTTGCACAAATCCCGTGCGGAAGCAGCTCAGGACATCCAGCGTCAAGCCGCAACCCGGTATTACAAAACCCGAATCCTCTCATTAGGCAAAGCCGCTGAATTGGCTGGGATGACACGGT
>CAYWFK010000102.1:0-5768 GCA_964457375.1 uncultured Anaerolineales bacterium | reverse complement strand
AATCCCCCAGGTAAAAACATGGTTATCCCCTTTGTATCCATTGGGTTATCAGGAATCAAACGGTTTTGGGTGGAAGTATGAGTGAAACGGGCGGAACTATGGACATCGGAATGCTTTGGTTCGACAACAACAAACAAACGAATCTAACTCAGAAAATCGAACGGGCAGTACGCTACTATCGTGAAAAATACGGGCGTCTGCCCGATTTGTGTTATGTCAACCCGAAAGCCCTTGACGAAAAAGAGCATGTCGACATATCGGGAATTGAAGTACGCAGTGCCGGCAACATCCTGCCCGGGCATTTCTGGATCGGGATGAAATCACCGGAATAACCGCAACATATGAGGAGAATGACGATGACGAAAATCATCACAGTGGCTAATCAAAAAGGCGGTGTCGGAAAAAGTACGACCGTCGTCAACCTGGGACATGGCCTGGCTCTGCAAGGCTATCGTGTGCTGCTGCTGGATTTCGATCCGCAGGGCAATCTGGCATCCAGCCTGATGGTGGAACACGAAATGGGCACTTACTATTTGCTCACAATGGGGCAGGAGAGAGAGATGGAAAAGACGTTCGTTCGGCAGTTAGTGCGTTCGACCGGACGTGACAACCTGTGGATCATTCCGGGAAACCGGGATACTGTGGCTGCACAAGGTGATATGGCGACACGTTCCCGGCCGATTTCCTACATACGTCAGGCACTGGATTTGTTCATCCATAACAAGCTGGATTACATCCTGATCGATACCAGCCCAAGTTTGGGCGGCTTGCAGGAACGCGCCCTTTGGGCGGCAGACTGGGTAATCATCCCGACGGCAATGGAATATCTCAGTAATCAGGGGGTCGTGCAGCTGTTGGAAACGTTGAACGATCTGCGGGACAAACATATCTGGAATGGCAAGTTGCTGGGTATCCTGCCGACTTTCTACGATGGGCAAACGCGCCAATCGAAGACATCTTTGGAAAACCTGCGGAACAATCTTGGACAATTGGTATTGCCTTCGATACACCGGGCGACGGTTCTGCGGGAGGCCTCGTCGGAAGGGCAGACGATCTTCGAATATGCTCCGGGATCCCGGTCGGCGAAGGAGTATGAGCAAATCGTCAATGCTGTAACAAGGGCACATTAGACACCAAAAGGAAGGAGAGAACCTATGTCCAGAAATCCTTTCATCGTAGCGGAAGAACAAAAAACGGGAAACACAGATGATACATTGACGCACAGGCAGGCGGACATGCCGCGTTATTTGCAAAACATTCCTGTTGCCAACTGGCAGCCGAAAAAAAGAAACGACAACCGCAAACGTGAACCGGTATTCTTCATTCGCAATATTTACGACCTGAAAGAACCGCTGCAATCGATTGCCGGAACGATTGGTGTTCCGCGGGATATGCTGGTTCGTTATCTGCTCGAACATGGCGTGAAGCGTCACCACAGTGGTGAACAAATCCTCGAGCCGGTCTTCATCAAGCGGCTGACATTGTTCCCCGACGAACCGGCTCCGCGGAAGACACGGAAAAAAGCACGGGCGAAAGGTGTCGGGTTTCGGGGACTGCCGGGTGAGCTGGTTATGAATGTCCGGAAGATTGCAGACGAACTGAGTGTTCCGGTGTGGCAGGTCGTTCGCCGCTTGCTGGAGCAGGGGATCGAAGACTACCGGTCGGGGAATCTGGAAATGCCGGTCGTGCCGGTACAGTCCCGGGAATATACGTTGTACCCTGAAGAAAGCTGAAGAAATGAAGAAAAACAGCGTGTTTTCTTGTATTTTCGCCCGGGTCCGGACAAAAAAACAAACTTTTTTTATGCGTGATAACCCGCTGGTTATCATGTGGGTTATCACATGGTTATCCTATGGTTATCCGGTGGGTTATCGTGTGGGTTATCATGCCCTGCAATAAACGCATTTTGAGCGGGGTATTTTTTCCTGCCTATGTGATTGGGTGGGTAAATCGAAAAAACACGAAAAACAGCATTTAAAACGGCAAATACCGAAATGGTGGAAATCGATTGGAGTAAAGATTATGACGATCACAGCAGTTGAGGCACCCGAAGCAGCAACTACCGTTCTGAACAGTACTGACGAGGCGGCAGTTCATCACGATGCCGGCAGCAGAAAGTACATCGATGTCGATGAACTGCTTCATCGAATCGATTTGCCGGAACTGGTCGAACAAGTGGGGAATACAAGCCTGGTCTATCGAAACGGGCGGGGTGAATACCGCGGAAAATGCCCGTTCCACCACGGGAACAACCCGACTGCGTTCTATGTGCATCAGGACAACAACGGGCGCTGGCGCTGGAAGTGCTGGGCATGCGATAAAGGCGGAGATGCGATTACCTTCGTGCAGGAAATACAGAATATTTCCGACTTTGTCGAGGCTGTGCGCTGGCTGGCAGAATGGGGGCATATTCCCTTCGATGATATCGGTCTGACTCCCGAAGCACAAAAGAAGGTGCGGGAACGCAAAGCCCGCACCGATATTCTGGACATGGCCGGCCGGTTCGCAGCGGAACAATTGTGGTCGGCGATTGGGAAACGGGCGCTGACCTATGCCCGCAAGCGGGGATTCAGCGATGATGTCATCCGTCTGGCGGGTTTCGGTTTTCTGGATGGTTCGACGGCGCTTCGAAACTACCTGGTAAAGAATAATGCTGACCTGGTGCTGGCTCGCAAGCTGGGGTTGGTCCGCAAGGACGGTTGTGATTTCACGGCCAACGGGAACGGGCGTGAAGCATCTCCGTCGGGATGGCTGGTTTACACTCACCGGTGCTATCCCAATGCGCGCCGTAAATCTTGCGATCAATGTAAAACCGAAACATGGCATGTCGGGGATGTTTGTCTGAAGCACGGATCTGCCTTCAATCATCTCCGCAAGGTGCAGTATCTCTCGGCGCGTGCCTTGTCTCCCGTGAATCCGAAAGACAAATCACGAAACTTGCCGGGGCAGCGGCTGCCCTACAAGGCGGAAGTTCCGGGGGTGCGTGATGTGATCCTCTGTGAAGGCCAGGCGGATGCTGAGAGTTACCGGCAGCTCGGATTTACTGCCTGGGCATTGTGCGGGTTGGGGTCACTACCCGAAAATGATGTGGCAGAACTGCGCCGCAGGCCTGTTGTTTATGTTGCTCTGGACGATGACGAAGAGGGGCGCAAGAAGCAAGACAGCCTGGCACAGGAAATCGGCCCGCTGGCGATGCTTGTGCCGGCGTTGGACATGGATGAGAAAGACGACGGTATGGAAATCAAGGACGCCAATGACTGGCTGCAAGCCGGAGTGGTGCCGGAGACCGTGCAGGTTTTCCTGAAGAAGTCCGTTCCATGGATCGACAAACAGCTGGAACGAGTGCAGATGGCACGGCCTCATGAATTGCAGGCAATTACCGGCAGCGTGGCCACCTTGCTGAAAATGCTTCCGAAAGAGCTTGCTCCCCGTTATTGGAAAAAAGCACAAAGACGGCTTGGAATGTCCCGCAGGGAGCTGAAAGGATTGATAGACGGATATGAGAAAAAGACGGACGATAGCGCATCCCCGTCACTGGCGGACATCAGGGATGGATATTTGACATTCCTGGGAGAACCCCTTGGGAATTTTTCTGCCAAAATCGAGAAGGAACTGGTTCTGGACGACGGGTTGAATCCTCCTGAGGTACGCTATACCATCACCGGCCATCTGGCCAGCGGTGAACCGTTGATCCCGACGGACGTGGATGCGGAAGATTTCTCCTCGCTGAACTGGATAGGCAAGCGCTGGGGAGCACGTCCTATTTTGTATATTCCGTACGGCAAACGACATCTTTTCGTGCGTGCCGTTCAGGAAGTCTCGTTGCCGGATATGGAGCGTATTCGGGCTTATGCCCATACAGGATGGACAGTCATCGACGGAAAACGCAGTTTTTTGACAGCGAGCGGGCGAATTACTGCAGATGGTTTCGACGATTCGATCATGGTGGATATCGACCCGCATTTGTCGAACTATCGTCTGCCACCGCCGCCGAAAGGATCGGAGCGTTATGGCGCCATCAAAGCCAGCCTGGATTTTCTGGGGCTGGGACCGTATCAGGTAACCGCACCAATCTGGGCGGCGATGTATGCTGCTCCGCTGACAGAAGTGATGCCCTTGTATACCGTGCTTTGGGTCTATGGCAGCACTCAAAGCGGAAAATCCACCATCGTTCACCTGGCATTGACGCACTTCGGAAAGGATTTCATCGATGGGCGACAATATCATGCGCCAACGGATTGGATGAGTACGGTTACTCATCTGGAAGAGTCAATGTTTACGACCAAGGACTTGCCGCTGGTGATCGATGATTTCACTCCGCAGTTTCACAGCATCGGAGATTCCCGCAAGATGCATGCAGCTGCCAACAGGGTCATCCGCGGTGTCGGGAACCGATCGGCACGCGGCCGCAGCCGTAAATACCAGAGGCAGACTCTGGTGCCGCGTAGTGTGGTTATATCGACAGCGGAACTGCCCCTTCCGGGTGAAAGCACGGTCGGGCGGATGCTGTATGTTTCTATTGCCCGCGGGGATATTCTTCCGGATTCGGGAGGTGAGCCGCGTGAAGCCCTGAACAAGGCGCAGAAACAGGGGCAACAGGGCTTGTATGCATTGGCGATGTCAGCCTATATCCAGTGGCTGGCAGATCATTGGGATGATGCGATGGCCAAGCTTGCTGAAATCAGGGAGGATTCGATGAACTATTTCAGGACCAAGGGGGATATACAAAACCGCTTGCCGGATTATTTCGTCACCCTGGACTCTGCTCAACAGTTGGCATTACGGGCGTTCTATGATATGGGGGTGATTTCGTCCGATGATGCTGCCCGGATCTCGCACCGGATCGGGGAGGCACTTGCTGCCGTAGTGATCAGCCAGGCTGAAAAGATTGCAGCTGAATCGCCGGTGCGCAAGTTCTTCGAGGCGCTGAACAGTTTGCTGGAGCGCCGGAAAGTCTACCTGTCCCCGCGAACGAAGAGCTATGTCTATATTCCTCCCGTTTATGCCGACCTGGTCGGCTGGGCTGATCCGAATGACGACATCATCTATCTCGATGATGGGGCATGTCTTGAATATGTCCGAACCTATTGGGCGGGGTTGGGGGAGAACTTCGATACCACCACAGATGCCCTGCGCAGGCAAATCAGCCAGGTGTCCGGGTTGTTGGCTGATCGTGGCAGAAAACAAGTTCAGGTCAGTAAATGGCTGGCAGGAAAATCACGCCGGGCACTGGCGGTGGACAAGCAGAGTGTTGCCCGCTTGTATGGATTCACCCTTCAAAACGAACCGGGGATACCGGGTGATGAACCTGAGAATGAGCAAATTCAGGGTGTGTGACAGAGCAGTATGGATGCATATGAAAACATGTAGTGGACGGGTGGTGATTCGATGACAAATTCCATGACGACAGAACTCAATCAATTGATTCTCTCCGGTCAGGTAACCAGTCCGGTGAAGATCTATTCATCCGGGAAACTTGTCTTTACGCTTGGCAATTCGTCGGGACGGTTTTTCGTTCAATGGACAACTCCTCGCTGGATTCCGTCGCAGGGAGACCGGATCATCGTTCATGGTCTTGTCTTCAGCGTTCTGAATCCGAAAAGACAAATCAGGCACGCAATCCGGATACGGGCAACGAACATCATACTGATGAACAGAGAAGATACGCTGGTGTCGGCAATGAGGAACGGGGGTTAGGCAGGGTTTGTCGGTCCTTCGAAGGCGATTATTGACGGGGAAAATGCGGTGCGGGTTATCATGTGGGTTAT
>CAYWFK010000101.1:0-5946 GCA_964457375.1 uncultured Anaerolineales bacterium | reverse complement strand
GTCGGATGCTCACCGGTTGGAAAGTGACATGACACGGAAAAAAGTGCTCGGTGTGGGCTGCCGCACAACGGACATACGGGTTAAATCATTGGAATTCGAAGACTTAAAAGAATTATTTGAAAGCAACGATTTTGCCAGAACACGTCCGCATAGGCGGGAAGAAGTTCCTGAATATGATTTTGTCAGAACCGCTCTTGAAGAAGGTGCTAATATCATCCAGGATTTTCATGAGGGTATGTCGGTTCGCGGCGGGAAATTCTATGCGATTATTGCTGATATTTGTGCATTTGCCAATACAAATGGCGGTACTTTGTATATTGGTTTGAGCGGCAATCCCAAGCGTCCGGTAGCGGGTATCGATAATCCAGAAAAAGCGATTTCACTTCTGGAAAAGGAAGTGAGTAACCGGATAAGTCCGCCATTACATTGTACATTCGATAAGCATAAGCTAAACAGCAAAACGATTTTGCGGGTAATTGTGCCCAAAGGAATCGATCCGCCTTACGCAGTGGACGATAATAAAATATATGTCAGAACCGAATCCGAGACTGGGTTGGCTGTACGTGACGAGATTGTCGATTTGGTAAAACGCGGAATGACGACGAACACCGGTCGTGAACAAAAAACAGAAAGTGAAAATAAAACTGAGCATATGCCGACATTTGGCGATGCGCAGGATGATCAAGCACCAAGAACGGGTGTGGAAATTGTTTCGATGGAAACGAGGAATGGCAAAAAATACTATACCGTAAGAGATTTACGCAACGGCAATGTTGTCAAGAACGTAACTCAGAAATCAGCGAGAAAGTTATGGCACCAGGCAATCATGCGGTACAGTACATTACCTGACCAGGTTGAAAAGGCAAACATTCGCTGGGAAGGGGATTATGGCTTGATATCCATGCATAAGCGGGGAAATATCAACCGTTATGATCTCATCCAGAAAACGAAGAATGGTTATCGATATTTCTTTGGTGTAACAAATGATGGAATTCATGGCGTTTGGAAACAATTAACAGGAAATGACGAATGATGGCATTGAAATTTGGAATCATCACAATTTCTGACCGTTCCGCACAAGGACTGAGAGAAGATACATCCGGGCCTTCACTTGCTAATGCTGTCGAAAAAAAAGGGTGGTATGTGCAGAAAAGATTGGTTATACCAGACGACTTTCAAAAAATCCATGCCGTATTATCGAATTGGAGTGACACCGGAGAAGTGGACATTATTTTAACTACCGGCGGAACCGGATTCGGAATCCGGGATATTACTCCCGAAGCCACAAAGTCGGTCATCGAACGGGAAGCACCCGGATTGGCAGAAGCGATGAGGATGGAAAGCTTGAAGATAACAACTCATGCAATGCTTTCCAGGGCTGTTTGCGGAATACGAAAACAAACGCTAATCATAAACTTGCCTGGAAGCGAGAAGGCATCATTGGAAAATTTCGAATTTGTTGCCAGTGTGCTTCCTCATGCCGTGCAATTGTTGAAAAACGATCCGCTTGCCGAAAGCAATCATCGAAGTGGTGATAAAAAAGAACAATGATGTTGCGGTACCGATCAGAAATAATACCCGATGAGGTAGTACACTCAGAGAATACAACGAACGATGGCACGGCCAGGGATTTTATTCAAACAATCCTGTTTTCCATTGTCCTTTTCCTGATAATCAATTTCCTGACATCGAGGATTCGGGTTGAGTCAGTTAGTATGCGGGAGACGCTAAAACCAGGGGATTATGTAGTTGTTAACAAGATCGTTTACAAATTTGATGATATTCAGCGTGGTGACATTATCGTTTTTCAACCGCCTTTCCAATCCCCTGAGCCTTATATCAAAAGGGTGATTGGCTTACCCGGCGATAGTATAGTTGTCGATGCGAATGGGATAAGTATCAATCATCAAAGGATTGCCGAACCTTATGTACTTAGGGAGGCTGGCAAGACAGGTGAATGGATCGTGCCCCCGGGGAAAATATTTGTAATGGGTGACAATCGCGGGAATTCTTCCGATTCAAGGGCGTGGGGTATGTTGCCAATCGAGAATGTAATGGGAAAGGCGGAGTTTGTTTATTGGCCACCATCACAATGGGGGTCATTGACACAACGGGTTTTTGCAGCAAATCATTAAATGAGCAATAAAGGGTTGAGAAAACTTTCAAAATTGTAAACTATTTCTTATATATGATTGACAATCTGATAAGCAAGCTATGTTAAAATCATTTTGTTGATAATCTGAACCCATGTTTCCGAGGAGGTTAAGCAATGAATGATGTCGATAAAATGTTGAAATTAATGAAATTCTGGTTATTTGGAACCTTCGTGATTATTTTCGTCGCAGCAACTGTTTTTGTTGGTGCATCACTCAAAACAGGTTTGCTGATTATGACTCAATGGAGATATTGGGTTGCAATGCTTCTTGCCGCATTAATCTGTGTGGCATGGTACTATATTTATAAATGGTACCTGAATAAAAAGAAATGATGCATATTTCATAAAACAAAAAAGCGAAGCTGTGAAAGAGCTTCGCTTTTTGTTTTTAATAATAACAAGCGTTTTAATATTCGTTGAGTAAATGTCTTGCTATTACCAGCCTTTGGATTTCGCTGGTACCTTCGCCAATTGTCATCAACCGTGCGTCGCGATACATACGTTCAACCGGGTAATCTTTGCTGTAACCATAACCGCCATGGATTTGGATTGCATTTCGGGTGACACGTTCAGCCATCTCGGTGGCATAGAGCTTTGCCATTGCACCTTCTTTCGTGTACGGAAGATGATGATCTTTTAGCCAGGCGGAATGGTAAACCATCAAGCGGGAAGCATAAATATCCGTAGCTGCATCAGCCATCATCCATTGAATTGCCTGGAATTTGGAAATAGGCCGGCCAAATGCGAGCCTTTGTTTGGCATAACGTACGGATTCGTCTAATGCTGCCTGGGCGATACCGACAGAAATGGCTGCGATGCTGATACGCCCGGCATCAAGAATTTCCAGCGTTTGCTGAAGACCGGAACCGGCTTTCCCTAATAGATTCTTTTTGGGAACACGAACATTTTCAAATGTGATTGAATGACTGTGGCAGGTTCCCAGTCCCATTTTCTTTTCCGGCGGGGCAATGGATAAACCTTTGGCATTTGTTGGAACAATAATCATGCTCATTGAATGCGAACCGCTATCGGGGTCGGTTTTCAAAAGCGTAACGATAAAATCGGCATCACCGGCGTTGGTAATCCACATTTTGGAGCCGTTTATGACCCATTCGTTGCCAATGAGTTCAGCATGTGTGCTGATGTTTTGTAAATCTGAACCGGTATCCGGTTCGGTAAGAGCCAGTGAGGACAAGCGGCCTTGCCCACTTGTTGCTGACGGTAAATAGGTCTTTTTTTGTTCTTCCGTACCGAAAGCGACAATCGGACCACATCCCAAGCCAGTGTGAGCGGAAATTGCCAGTGCTGTACCGCCGTCACCGCGGGCAAGTTCCTCAATGGCGATTGCTGCGTTAAGTGTATCGATACCGATGCCCCCGTATTCTTCCGGAATATTCAATCCGAGCAAGCCAATGTTTCCCATTTTATGGATGGCATTCCAGTTGAGTTTTTCTTCCTCAGACAATTTTGCTGCAAAGGGTGTAATTTCCTTTTCAACAAAAGAACGAACTGCCTTCTGCCATGATTTTTGTTCTTCGTTCAATGAGAAATCCATACTTTAACTCCTGTGAAAATTGCATTGTTGATGAAACAGAATGCTGTTCCATAATTATTACTAAACTTATGCTTTGCTTAGCAGACAAAATAAAAGCACCTGAGAAGGTGCTTTTGTTGAAACAAAAAAGTATTAACGGTGTTCGATTTCATCGATGTCGTCAGGAATATTGTTCATTGTGTCAGGGGCAGAATCAAGGATGGCTAAATTTTGCTGTAATGCCTTGATTCCATTCCTGGCTTGAGAAAGCATTCTTTCGAGTTCGATTTCTAGATTTGTTAATGTAGAGATGACGTACTCGTCTGCCTCTCTTCGCGTGCGGGCACTATCTTGGAGAATTTCAGCTTCTCGCTGCTCCGCAAGCGCTTTCGCCGCCTGGACGATACTATCTCTTTCGACCAATTGTTCGCTTTTTTCGCGAGCCAGCTGGACGGTGCGGGATGCCTCTTCCTGAGCCTGCGCCAAAATGCGATCTTTTTGGACAAGTATTTGCTGCGCTTTCTTTACCTCATCGGGAATAGCTACTCTCATTTGGTCGATGAGATCGAGTATTCTGTCTTCATCTAAAATAACGCTCCGTGTAAAAGGAACTTCGTGCCCTTTGTTTACCAGTTCTTCAAGTCTGTCTACTAAATGTAAAATGTCCATGGACTTCCTCGCATGTATAAATGCATCAAGGCATTCGATACGTTAATTCATATTATAACTTGTTGCAATAATTAAACCAGAGATTACACGAAAAAGAAAGAAGCGTCAAGGAAAACCGGCAGCCAGTAAAAATATGCGAAATCCCCTGGATTATTGTAAAAACTAGTCTCGTAAAGATGATGTCGGGACAATATCCTGACTTTCACCTAATTCATTAAACCGTTTGTGCAAAGCTTTCTCGACATGGGGAGGAACAAGACTGCTGATATCCCCGTGAAGAGATGCAATTTCACGAACTGTGGCGCCAGACAGGAATGTATGCTCTTCATTTGTGATGAGAGAAACGACCTCGATTTCGGGTGCAAGGCGATGGTTAGCCAAAGCCATTCTGAATTCATACTCAAAATCAGAAAAGACGCGCAGACCGCGTACAATTACTTTGGCATTGATTGCTCGGCAAAACTCCACTGTCAAGCCGCTATAGCCCATGACATGGATATTCGGATAATCTTTGAATGCTTCGACAGCAAGATTTATCCTGGCTTCAGGAGAGAAAAGAATTGATTTGAGCGGTTTGTTGTAAACCGCCAGAATAACTTCATCGAATAAATGAGATGCACGAATTGCAATGTTGATATGACCGTAGTGAATCGGGTCGAAAGTGCCTGGAAATACAGCTTTGATCATTTCGGTAGAATACCTCGTTGTTGTAAAAATTAACTCATTTCGCCGGGGTTCGTATCCCAAAACCTATCGATTGCTTCGGATAACAAAGCGTTTTCAGGCAGCGAAAGAGACGGATCTTTTTCAATTAGTTTTTGAGCGTGATGCCTTGCCTTTTTAATCAGACTAAGATCAGTAATGCTTGCAAGGCGTAAACCTGAAAAACCGGATTGGCGGGTTCCAAGGAATTCACCGGGACCCCGCAGTTCAAGGTCCTTCTCGGCAAGTTGAAATCCGTTATTGATATTTACGATTGCTTTCAAGCGCTCATTGCCAAGTGAAGAATTGTCAGATGGAATAATGACACAGTACGATTTATCAGAACCACGGCCGACACGTCCGCGGAACTGATGAAGTTGTGCAAGCCCGAAGCGGTTGGCACCTTCGATGACCATCACGGTGGCGTTAGGCACATCGACGCCGACTTCTATGACAGAAGTCGATACAAGAATATCAATCTCTGCATCCCGGAAACGAGTCATGATATTGTTCTTCTCGGATGGCTTAAGTTTCCCGTGAAGCAGACCAAGTTTGTAGTTCGGGAAGATTTCTTTTTTGAGACGGTTGTATTCAGCAACGGCTGATTTGAAGTCGGATGTTTGATTTTCCTCGATGATCGGATAAATAATATATGCTTGGTGTCCATTGGAAATTTCACGATCGATCAACCGGTAGGCAATATCCCGTTGAGATGGGGCAAGAAGACGGGTAATTATTTCCTGCCTCCCGACTGGCATTTCATCGATAATGGAGACATCCAAATCGCCATAAATCGTTAGTGATAGTGACCGGGGAATTGGCGTTGCTGTCATGACCAGCAAATGGGGATTAGTGCCTTTCTTGCGAAGTATACTTCTTTGTTTGA
>CAYWFK010000100.1:0-6499 GCA_964457375.1 uncultured Anaerolineales bacterium | reverse complement strand
TAGATAAGATGATCTTCAGAAACTGTTCCTGTCACAAGCCCGGATCCCGGTGTTGCAGCTGCTTTGACAAAGCTGGCGGATGTACTGGCATCTCAGCAAAAGGCTATCGATGAATTACGGGAACTCAAACAGAGCACACCAAAGGCAATAAACGCAGAAACACAACTGGATCTTCAGGCTCTGGGCGTTGCTATTGGCCAGGCTGTGGCTTCCAGTATTCCGGCGCCGCAAATTGTTACCGGTGGAGGATCAGATGACCGGATTGTTGCCCCGGTGAAGCGACTTCGAAAATGTCCGAAGTGTGGTCAGTATATGGGGGAAAACCATACATGCCCGCCAAGAGTCGAACGTCAGGGGTTGCAGCGTCCGGATGGGATGCCTCCTACCGAAACAGAAAAGATTTTTGACGGGATAGTTCTTCCGGAACCGGATTTATATCTGGATAACGTGCCTGCCGAATGGGGTGGCAAGCGATCTGTTCCGTTACCGGAGAATGTGCCGGAACTGAAAGGCGACGACGAATACGAAATGGGGAGTCAGGAACGTCTGGTCTTCAATATGATTGCTTTGCAGCTGAAGAAGAAAAGCAGGAAACCAACAAACCGTTCGTTCGGATTATACGGACCGGCGGGTACAGGCAAAAACACCATTGCCCGACAATTGGCTGCGAGCCTGAAGACGAAAGATGGCAAACAAGGGCTGCCCTATCAGGAAATCAATATCACCCCTGATCTGGATATCCAGCAGGCAATTGGTGAGGTTGTGCTTACTACGGATGAAATGGGCAACACGGTGTCTCAGGTACGTTTGGGACCTGTTGGGTTGATTGCGGCAGGTGGTGGTGTTGTTGCTGTCAATGAGATTGTACGTTCTCCGAAGCTGGCCACGGCTTTGCAATCAATCATCGAGGATGGAGAACTTTCTATACCTTCTCCCGAAGGCGGCTCTTATAAAGTGCCTGTGCATCCCAGTGCGATATTCATCACAACGTGGAACCCCGGATATGAAGGGGATGCGGATCGTCCGGCACAGGCTTTTCTATCCCGAATCACTGCTTTGCCGCTGGACTATCCGGATTCACGCGAACAAATTCGTCGTCTGGATGCGTATTTCCAGCGAGAGGGTTTGCAATCACCCCCTGATGATGTCAAGGCAGCTGCCGTGGCATTCTGGAATGAATTGCGAACTCTCACAGGTGCCAATGGCCAGCAGCCACAGATCGGCGCATTCAGTGCAACGCGGACGACACCAGGCCCGCGTGAACTTGGGCGGTTTGTCGAAACCGGAGTCAATATGGGGTGGGATGCTGCATTGAAAATACTGGAAATCATCTGCGATCAGGATCCGGAATTCAAAACCGAGCAGGTTTCCATTTTACGTGATCGTTTCGATGCGCATTTTGCTGGTTTGGTGTGAGGCGGGTGCGATGTCCTGTGAAAGAAACCGTTATGCATTTTTAAGCGCGATTGCGCCGTTGTTAGGTTTGGATGCTGCCCAGGCAGAGAAGATCTATCAGGCAGGCAGGATGCGCGGAAATCATGATGTGGGTACTGAAACCCAAAAAACGCACAGATTGTTCGATGACATGCGCGCCCTGAATATCAAGCCGCCTACTCACAGCAAGGACGGTTTGCCAAAAATGACTGCCAGAGCAGGGTATGCGGCCTTGTATGATTACATCATTGCCAATGCGAAAGTCACGATTCCCGATGCTGCAATGCAGGTTGTGGAAAACGGTCAGGTAATGATTGGAAAAGATTTGTTGATTCAGGAATCGGGTTGTAATGCTGCGGGTTATTTGCTTCATTATCGCAGACCAGTGACGAAAGAACATGTATGGTTCCCGAATACAGCTCCATCTCCCGCAGACCAGTTTGGCGCAAGGGCAAAACACTACCGGTTGAAGAAAAAAGAACAGCAACAGTACGAAGAAAGGTTCGTTCCGGACGAGCACGGAATCTACCCCGACGGGCTTGGTGTGCAGGGGTTCGATAAGGATGGCTTCGATGAGCTTGGTTTCAGTATTTATGGGTTGACCCGTGAAGAAATGGCAGACGCTAATCTGGTTGTCAGGATGGCCAGATGGAAGCGCTATATACAGCGCAGATGGGTGTCTCCGGGTGGTGTCAAACAGCAAATCGGATTTTCGGTAGATGTCGAAGGCTTTGCGGACGATGGCTATGAGCCGGCTCCCTGGTTCATGAAAACGACCGACAGGCTGGGCTTCGACCGCGAAGGATTCCGGAACGGACGCTCCTGGACAGGATATGATGAAAATGGCATCGACATCGATGGAAATCCTGCGCCGGAATTGCCCGGGTATGATGGCTGGGGATATGATCTGTCCACCGGGCTGACTGCTCCGGATGCCCAGGGGCGCCGTTACAATGTCTTTGGGTGGGTGTATGATCCGCTTCGTGACGAGTGCGTCAATCCGGATAATCCCAAACAGAAAATGCCGAATGAGTTCCGGGTTACCGAAACCGTTACTTCCGGAGGGTACCGCGTCATGAAGGTGATGCCTTTGCGTGGCGCTTTGGCTAACCTTTCGGAACAGGAACGCATCGAACGGATCAAAAACCCGCATATTCGATTACAGGAAACGCGAAAAGCGGGGGTCCGTTTGACCCCTTATCTGGCAAACCAGAGTGACCGTGCCAGACAGGTACTGTTGATATGGGGGCATCCGAAGATGCGCTATTTGCGAAGTGAAATGCGGTTGGAAGTCAATCCCCAGGCAAGTTTCGGGTGTGTGCACATCCGTTGCCCCCATTGTGGGCAGTTTACCGGCGCCAGTCCTCATGTATGTCCTCAGTTCGATAGCAAAAATATCATTACTACGGTGAGCGGGCATGTGGTGGCAATGGAAGAAAATGCTTTCGATCTCAGGAAACCACCCCGAAGCCCGTTTGCGTTTTATTGCGGCAATATTCTCAGGAAAAAGATGGATGGTAAAGCGTTTCCGTCTTTTGGTGACGAAGTAGCCAGAAGATTGAGTGATGATAAATCGAATGTGTCCAAAGCGGGAAGCTTGGGAGACGTGAGCGAGTATGTGCGGGAAAATTACGCAGGGTCATCTTTGCCATTTGGCAGCGTCGCCGGTATTCTCTATAATCCGGATCCCGAAAGGGTTACGCCTGTTTTGCTTGTCAATCCTGATGTCGATGAGTTCGATGCGGATTTCGAAGGTGGCAGGTTCCCCGGCTTTCATTGGCGCAGTGGAATTAGCAAAGAAGGTTACACGCCTATTGCTACCCACTATCTAACGGGTGTATTCATCGATGGAAGCAATATGGACGATGCCATCCAAAAACACAAAATCACCAGGCTGTTATCCGAAGTACAGGAAAAGTGGATGAACAGCAAGCGATTGCTGGAGACAACGTATAGCAGAATTGCCACCAATATCGCAGGTGCGCCCCGTCGTGTCGACATTACCGAAGATGGCCCGCATGCCGGGATGTTTTGGACGAATATGAAAGGCAAAATTCAGGGGGAGCGGTTCCCGTTGGGAAAATCCACGGATGTTGTGAACAATCTTCTGGCTTTGAAAGCCGGGATCTACCATGAGATTGGCCATGAAGAGGATACTTCACCGGAAATCTTCTCCCGCGTTCTTCGAATTGCCAATGGGGAAGAAGAAATCGAAGGGGTGCCGCGGGAAGCTGCCGGTATCGTGGCAGAGATTTACAATATTCTGGAAGATGGCCGCATGGAAAGGCAACAGGCAAAACGCCGTCGCGGGGTTGCCAATATTCTGGCCGCTGATGCCAGTATCCAGCCGCGTTGGGATGAGAAGGTTGGCGAGGAGTTCCCTTTGCAGCATCAGTTGATGGGAATGATGCTTTATCGTGCTTTACCGTTTTTTCAGGTGCGACAGGATGTCTATGAATCTGCACCGGTTCGGGTGCGGGATATCTTCGATAGGGTGTTGCCGCTGGTCGACAAGGCGATGCTGTCTCCTCAGGATGCTTTTACTGCCAGTATCGGGATTTCGCGTATTCTGATCGATGACGAAGATATGAACCAGTTTGCCAGGCAAATGACCAAGAAAAAGAGCCAGGGAGGAAAATGGGCTGATGCAAAAGGGGAAAACGGGCAAGGTACTTACGTGCGGATCAGCGCACTGCCGGAGGTTGGTTCCGATGTAAAGCCTGATGACTCTTTGCCTGTTCCAGCACCAGAGCAGAATCAGGGAAAGAGTGGTCACAGCGAACACCGAACACCAAAGAACGGTGAACAGCATGGCGCAGGAGAAAGACACCAGGCACAGCAAGCCGATGGCCGAAACAGTACTGCCGAAAAGCAGCAGGCACAGCAGGGTAAAAGGCAAAGGATTACTGCTACCGGGAAAGGTTCCAGCAGCAAGGTTGTTCCGGAACCGGATAGCCGGTTTTTCTCTTCGGTGATGGAACAGAACCCTGTGGGCACCAGTCTTACCGATCTGCATGCAGATATTCAGATGGGCAAGCAGGCTCTGGAGCGAACCCCTGCCGGGAAAATGCTTTCTCGTCCATCGTCATCCATACCTGGTGGTTTGTCTGTTTTGGTGAAGTCCAAATCGTATCATGTCCGGATTGCGTACCCCAAGGATTATGATCTGCCCAGGGCGCAGCGAAACCGGGATGAAATGGAGCCATCTACCCGTGAAGAAGGACGGAAAATTGCCCGCCGTCTGGAAAACCTGCAGGAACAGGTGCGGCGAAAAATACGGATGCAAACATCCGGAAAAGTCGACCGCAGGCGCATCAAACGTGCTGTCGGCGGAAGCAAAGCCGTGTATTCCCGGTCCAGAATGGACGATGTTACTTCGTTGGCGGTTTCCATTCAACTGGATATGTCCGGTTCTATGAGCGGGCACATCAGATCGGGCCGGCTGGCCGGCGCAGCACTGGCGCTGGAGACTGCTTTACAGCGCCTCGATGCAGAATATATGGTGGCCGGTTTTGGAACGGACTATGTATTGCAAAAGTCGTTTGGGGATCAGAAGATACCGTTGCACGGTTTCGCAAGCCTGACGGAGGATGTTCTGGGTGGAACGGTTGGTGCTCCCGGTATGCGTCTTGCTCTTCAGGGCTTGCGCGAGCGTAAATCCAATAATAAACTACATGTGGTCATGACAGACGGTGTATTCGAAGACTACAAGCAAATGAAGGCGGAAGCGCGGAAAATGAGACAGGGAGGAATTCTGCCATTCGGTATTCACTTTGGCAGCTCCCAGACCTGGACGGATACCCAGATGGATGCTGTTTTCGGGGAAGGTAACTGGGTGAATATTCAGCATCTTTCTGATATGTCCGGGGTGGTCGCTAAACGTATCGAACAGATTTACCGGCGTATTCTGGCAACTGGTTGATGGTGCGCCAGATGCAATCCGGAGAAAGTTTTGGTTGAAATCAAACAGGAGCAGATTATCATGAAACAGAGACTTGGTTTTGGAAACCTGAAGAAACAATCATCTAACGGGATCGAATTCGGCCCTGATGGTGAACGATGTTTGTATTCCAAAGAGAAGCTCGTTGCCCGCGGGGTGTTGGACGAAGTTCCCCCGCCAAGAGATTATTTTTACAATTTGCGTTTCCTCGATGACTTTCCTCAGGTTACCCATTGGGCTTTCGGGGATGCCTGGACGCAGCAGGTGTTGATTCACAAGCCCAAAGCACAGGATAGTGATACGCTGTGGGGACAAATGCATTTCGCCAGTGAAGAGGATACCGGTGTCTATGTCATCGAGCGTTCCTACGAGACTCCCCCGGCACCTTATATTACTGTCCCGATGCCAGCACAATTCGATGTGTCGATAAATTTTCCACTGAAGCTGGTCCTGGCACGATTGCTGCTTCAGGCGCTGGATGATAATGCGGTGTATGATCGCTGGTATTTCGTCACCAGCCTGGTGGAAAGTAAGGATGTCCCCACTGTTCTTGTGAAGGATGTGCGCACAACCTACGGCTTCCGCTTCAAGAATACGCCTGTGGACCTGCGCTCTGCACTGTGCGACTGGCAGGGGCTGCGTATACAAGCCTGATTTGTTTGGCGGTTGGGGATGACCGCGAGGTGTTTTTTCGTAACTTCGTGGTCGAGAATAGCCACAATATGCTATACTCAAATTGTTAATTAAAATCCGGGCTGTGTTGCAGCACACCCGGGTTGGCACACGCAGGGGAATGCGTGGCTACCAAATGATACCATAACCGGTGCCGCTCACGCTATCTCTGGCGTGGGCGGTTTTGCATGTGGCGGGTAGTTGAGAAGGGAAGAAATCATTCGCAATTGGGATAGCGCTTTTACGTTGAATATTATATTTTGGTAATTTTTGGAGGAATTAATCCATGAGACAAAAAGGTGAAGTCTATTTTGCTCCCGGCATTAAATTTAGTGACGTGGAATGGAGAAACTCCGATATATTAATTGATCAATTTGAAAAACGTGTACAAGGTTTATATTTTGCTCCTATTAAGCTTCTCCTTGAGTTTCCAGATGATTCTTCCTCTTCTTA
>CAYWFK010000099.1:0-6699 GCA_964457375.1 uncultured Anaerolineales bacterium | reverse complement strand
GCCGGAGATGTGGATGCTGATGGCTTTTCGGATGTTCTTGTCGGTGCACCATATTACGATGCCGGTCAGACGAATGAGGGACGAGCTTATCTTTTCCGGGGTAGCGCGGGTGGTTTGTTGACTGCATCATGGAACGCAGACGGGAATCAGCAGAACGCTTATCTGGGACGTTCGCTGGGTACAGCCGGTGACGTGGATGGTGATGGTTACAGTGATGTGATTATCGGCATTCCCTCTTATAGCGGGACTTACAGAGGGGAAGGCCAGGCACGTCTTTACCGCGGTGGTGTCGGAGGACTTTCTGCCACACCGGCCTGGACAGTGGAAGGCGGCCATGCAGGTTATGGTCTGGGGGATGCAGTGGGAACAGCGGGTGATGTCAATGGCGACGGCTTTGCTGATCTCCTTGTTGGCATTCCTTATTATGACAAAGGGGAAGCGGACGAAGGGCAAGTGCGTCTTTACCACGGTTCAGCGGCAGGTCTGGAAAGCAGCCCTGCCTGGGTTGCGGAAGGGAATGCCGTGTATGCGCATTTTGGGCGTGCACTGGGGACAGCAGGGGATGTCAACGGTGATGGATATAGTGATATTCTCATCGGTGTGCCGGGCAGCGGCGGTTATGAAAACCCGATGCACCATGGTCAGGCAGTCATCTATTATGGCTCGGCAGGAGTGCTGAGTTCAACCACAGGCTGGTTGACAGAAGGAAATCAGAATGGCGCGTGGTTTGGCTTCACTGTGGGGACAGCAGGGGATGTCAACGGTGATGGTTTTGCCGATGTCATTGTCGGCGCACCTGATTATGACAATGGGCAGGTGAACGAGGGCGGGGCTTTTGTTTACCACGGCGGACCGACCGGTTTGTCGACAAGTCCGGCCTGGACTGCCGAAGGGAATCAGAATGGCGCTGAATTTGGCTGGGCAGTGGGCACAGCAGGCGATATAGACAATGACGGCTATTCGGATATTGTCATCGGCGCACGCCGTTATGACGACGGCCAAACGGACGAAGGGAAGGTTTTCGTTTATCATGGAGCCAGTTCCGGGCTTTCTGCTGCGCCGGATTGGACGGCAGAGGGGAACCTAGTCGAAGCGTGGTTTGGGTCTTCGGTAGGAACGGCAGGGGATGTCAACGGAGACGCGTTTGCCGATATTATTGTTGGTGCTCAATATTATGACGGTAATCAAACGAATGAGGGACGTGCCTATGTCTATCAAGGTGGCGCTAGCGGTTTGAATGCTGCTCCGGATTGGACTGTTGACGGGGAACAGGAAAACGGACGTTTCGGTTTTACCGTAGGCACAGCGGGGGATGTAAACGGGGACGGTTATTCGGATGTTATCGTCGGAATGCCTTATTTTGACGATGGTAATACGGATGTCGGGAAAGCCGTTGTCTACCGGGGTTCATCGGACGGGTTGGTTATCACGGCGACCTGGACCACGGAGGGAGAGCAAGCCAATGAGCGTTTTGGCTACGCCGCAGGGGCAGCCGGAGACGTGAACGGTGACGGTTACGGTGATATCATCATTGGTGCACCGGGCTATGACCATGGCCATACGGACGAAGGGCGGGCGTTTGTCTACACAGGGAGTGCGATCGGGCTTTCCGCTGGTCCGGACTGGATTGGCGAAGGACATCAGGATGGTGCTTTGCTTGGTTGCTCGGTCGGGACGGCAGGCGACACGGACGGTGACGGTTATGCAGATATCCTTATCGGAGAACGCAAATACAGTAACGGTGAAGCGCAAGAAGGGCGGGTAACCCTTTACCGGGGATCGCTGTCCGGCCCTACGCAAATCGGGCACTGGACGGCTGAGAGCAATATGGCAAACGCTTCCTTTGGATTCTCGGTCGGGACGGCCGGGGACGTGAACGGGGATGGTTATGGTGACATTATCGTCGGTGCGTATAGCTATCATGATGGGGAGAACAAAGAAGGCGCAGCTTACTTGTTCTACGGCGGGGGTGGCAAAGGGAGGGCGATGCGTCCACGCCAGCTGCGTCATGATTCATCGGCGCTTGTATCCCGCTTGGGCATGTCGGACTCGCGCGAATCTTTCAGGTTGAGCCTTGCGGGGAGAATGCCTTTGGGGCGGCAGGATGTGCGTTTGGAATGGCAGGTTGCTCCCCAAGGTACACCATTCACTGCTACAAATGTCATTCGCGGTACCGGCAATTGGGTTGACTTGCATAACGGGAACATCGAAATTGGGCAGCGCGTGACTGGCCTGACGATGGAAACTCCGTATTCCTGGCGGGTTCGCTTGCTCTACCGGCCGGGTAATGTACTGGGGCTAAGCAGCAGTCGCTGGGTACATATTCCATGGGGAAGCTGGCGGGAGACTGATCTGCGCGCCGCAGGCAACCAGCCACCGGTGGCTAATGGTGGAGGAGACCAGGCGGTGCCGCTGGGTGCGACGGTCACGCTGGACGGCAGCGGAAGTTACGACGCGGACGGGGATTTACCCCTGGCTCTCCTGTGGACGCAAACCGGCGGTCCCATGGTGACGCTGAGCGACCCTGCGGCGGTCAAACCGACCTTCACAGCGCCTGCCAACCAGGCGGTGCTAACCTTCACACTTGCCGTTACCGACCATCTGGGTAAATCCGACCCTACACCGGACGAAGTGGTTATCTTCGTGGAAAAATATCGTATCTATTTGCCGTTGGTTGTGCACTAACGGTGACGAACCGAATTGATTGTCGGGCAGGATGAAAGCATCCTGCCCGACGGTGCAGGGGAAATGTAAATATCCGAATCAAAGTGAAATGATCTCTTGCGTCGGGTTGATATGCGGAATGGCAGGGGAACAACCTGGCGCACGCAAGCAAGCCGGTTGGGCATGATGGCGAAGGGGGGCGAAGGTCTTCATTAATGAAAGTGCATCATATCTGTGATGGGGCAAGCCAGAGCTGCACATGCCGGAGGTTGTGATTCCCGGTTCATACGACAAAAGTCGTAGACATACAGCAAGGCGGACTGTAAACTGTATATTGCCTAATTTTATTGCTGGAAAATAACCGCAGTTTAGGCTTGGGTTGGTGAATAGCAGTTCACTCTATTAATAAAAACAGGTAGGAGACGTTTGTAGAATTATTCCCTGAAATGTATCATCGTCTGGTTAGTATTAATTCTCAATATTCAAGTGCAACGGCCTAAAATGGCAATGCATATCGTAATCTGAAAGGATGTGAAGCATGGTTGGCAAAATGATCGTTTTCTCTTTGGTTTCGTTCCTGCATGACTTTTTTACCGTAATTTGGATGGGCGGGTTGATTGTGACTGCTTTTGTGTTTCTTCCCAGCGTCAAAGAAGTGCTGGGAGCAACTCCCCAAACAAAAAAGGTCATTGCAACGTTCCAAAAAAAGCAAAGTGTCTGGGTTTATGTCAGCATGGTTGGTCTGATTCTGACCGGCTTGTTGATGGTCAATCGCAGTCCGGAATATGTTCAATTGTTTTCCTTTGCAAACCCATACTCTGTTGCACTTTCCATAAAACATTTGCTGGTGCTGGTGATGATTGGTCTTTCCCTGTACCGCAGTTTGGTGCTGGGGCGTCAAACCGGACCATCGTCACCGAAAACGCAGCGGTTCAGCGCACAGTTGTTGCTGACAAATGCTATCCTGGCAATTTTGGTGCTGCTCAATAGCGGGATCATTGCTGCTCTGGCTCGTCCTCATTAAGAGAAAGGATTGATCGGAGAGGACGGCAGGATAACAACCCAGCTGTAAACAGGCAAGCCGGGGAGGTTTGTCATGATCGTCCCGTGCAAGGCTTCGTAGAGTGCGAAGCGGTACAGGTCAAATGCGGCTTCGAGCAGATCGGCGTAAGTGCGGGCGGATTGAACGATTACATTAATCTTCTGGCTGTCTTGTAGCGATTCGCATATAGCAAAATTTTCCAGACGGCTGTCGCGTGTTTGACAAGTTACGCCATATTCTATCGTCGACTGATGAGCTGCCAGTATGTAAGGATTAAGCTTGATTGTTGCGATTTCTGGCAGCATCACGGATATTTTGCAACTTCACAATTTCCGCTACTTCAAACTGACTCCGATCATTTTCTTTGGGGCGAAGCCGCAAGATATGAGGAAAATGTCCTGACCGCCCATGGACTTCGGCAATTACTGCACTTGCCGCAGGCGTTAACCCAGGCAAATTGATGATAAAGTTGAGCGTTTGCCATTCCTCAGTGGTTAGTCCTACACTATCAACTTTTTCAACGACATCCTTGTTCAATGGCAGTTCATTCGAGAACTGGACGGGAGCGCCGGGTAATTTGATGATCTCAGGCAGTGCTCCCAGCAGTTCGCGCAGCTGTAGTAGTTGGGGATTTGTTAGAGGACGACTAAAGTTTAGAATCAGACGATTGTCTTGGGATGCTTCTTCCATTGCCTCGATTTCGTGGGGTGTAGCAGGCATTGTTTCACTTCCTCGTTTGAGATAAACCCCTTGTTCAACTTTCCCACTGCTTTTCTTGAGACGATGAGGGCGATTGAAAGAGCGCCGAATATGAACGACACCTAGAATCCTGTCGTTATTAGGGTATGGTACTAAGTAAAAATTGACGGTTGGTCTCGGCTCAATATAGTTAGTCACCGCTTGTTGCAGTTGACGTTGGAACGAATCAGCAGTATCCGGGTTGAAACCGACAATAATTTCAGAAGGATCATTAGAATGTCGATCTTTTTTGTCTTTAACTCCAATAACGATGTACGCTGAACCTCCCGGAGTATTTGCTAGTGCTGAGATTAGTTTGGCAAGCTTAGCCTGTTTGGGGCGTTCATCAAGGCTATATTCTCGTTTCAGGTCAATCTTGCGCGTTTCAAGTCCAGATTCGATCACCGGTCCGATGATTTTTAGAAATTTGTCCATCGTTTTGCCTACTCGTAGCGTTTTTTTATCGTTACTACTTCAGATGTATCTGGATGCACTGTGAAGTAGATTTTTTGTTTTCGTGGAAGGTCTTGCCCGTGGACAAAAGCACTCCGGTGGAATGGGTACGCTATTTCAGTTTCCACATCTTTAATCATACCTTTGCCGGTATTGGGGTAAAACTTTGCAATAATCCCTTTGTGTTTTGGCAAATCTTCCGGGGTGGGAGATGACGATTTTCCTGCAGCGTTAGATTGCCCGTTCCCTTTTGTGGGTGCATACCCTTCCATAACCATGCGTCCATAGCCGCTGTTGGTCTTCGCACCGATGCCTTCCTGCGCCAGCGCCAAGCCTAAAATTTCAAAGGCTGTCTCGACCCATTCATCCGGCCCGGCCAGCGCGATCAGATATTTGCCGGTCGCAGTCAGGAAGGGAATGGGTGTTGGGCTGTCCCAATCAGCGGGCGGGTTATTTCCTTCGCTGTAATAATCCGGGTGATGGACGGTAATGATGTCAGGCCATAAAGGTTTGCCTCGCTTTCCGCTACGGGGGATGTAGAGCGCATCGAAAAAGGTGACAAACCCGGCGTTTTTCGTATCGCCAAAAAGAATGATATGGTCTTCATGGCCTTTGCGCCATCCATCGCCTTCCAAATGTTGATGAGCGAAGGATGCGGCCAGCCCTTTGAGTGCGCTGCCGGGGATGTAGGGTACGCCATAGGTGCGGTGCAGGGCGATGGATGTTTCCAGTACACTTTCCATCCCCAAACCAATCGCCAGGCGGCCTCGGGCGTTCGCTACTTGCAGACGCGCTCCCAAGTTTTTCAATTGCTCCCGCCAGCGCTCATAGAAAAATAGATAGGAACGCGGAAAGGAAATTGACGACACCTGTTTTACCAACTCTTGTCCCGGTTGACATTTTTCGCTGCCACATTTTCTTTCCTCAAGAGAAGCATCATAATATTTATCCAGCCACAACCCGATATGGGTTGTTTCTTGAAGTGATACATTTTGCAAATCATCTCGTCTGCTTTGGGGCATGTCAATCTCCTGTATCTGCTGTCGGATCGACTTTCAAAATGGACTGCGAGAAGCGTTTGAACCAGGTCAGCGCCAGCAGCGCCCGACGCGTCAGATGGACGTACCCATCCAGTTGGGATTCCCGGCTTTGGGTCAAGAGTGTATCTCTGTCCTGAAAATTCAGGACGGTTGCCAGATCATTCAACAGTTGCTGATAGGGTTTTTCGTTGCTGCCGGTGGCTTTGGCCTCCACAAAAGCCAGCGCCTGAGCCAATCCCGCCGTGCGGATGAGTACGGGGAGTTTCTGCGCCATTACCCCGTAGCGTTTTTTCGCTTTGTCGTTTTCGCTTTCATAGGCTTTCACCCGCGGATATACCGCGGCGGCAAATTGTTGTTCTATGGTCTTCATTTCGTTTCCTCCTGCGGCATACGCAACTGGCACAAGCCGCGCCCGACGGTGGCATTGCCACCGATTTGCAATGGTTTTCCAATCAACTGCTGAACGGTGGTGAAAACTTTGTCTTTTTTTACCTTGACCGGCGAAGCGACCACCAGGCCACTTAATACACTCTCAGCGGGCAGGGATTCTTCGTACCATAACGCCCCCCGCCTCACTGTCTTGGTGTCATCATCCAGCGCAATGCGGGCGACGACTTCGGTGGCGGTCTCTACCAGAAAACCGAAGACCTCATCGTGGACGATGCAGAAGCGGGCGGTAAAAATCTCCTGCCACTCGTTGCTCTCCGGGAAGAGAGCGGCAGCAAGTTCCTCTGCCCAGGAGGCATCCGTTTTGTCAGATTT
>CAYWFK010000098.1:0-6853 GCA_964457375.1 uncultured Anaerolineales bacterium | reverse complement strand
TCCGGACATATAGTGGATTTTCGCCGCCTGGTTGACCATTTGATCCATCACCAGCGTCATAAAATCGCCAAACATAATATCGATTAACGGCCGCAGACCCGTCATCGCCGAACCGACGCCAATCGCAGCAAAACCCGGCTCCGAAATCGGGGTATCGATTATGCGCTTCGTCCCGAATTCCTCGACCAGTCCGGACAAAACCTTGAAAGGCGTACCGGCTTCAGCCACGTCTTCCCCCATCACATAAATGGTCGGGTCACGCCGCATTTCCTCAGCGATGGCCTCATTGATGGCTTGGGCAAATGTAATTTCACGCATATTTCCACCTTGTTGTTGAGAAGACTGGTTAAGCATAGACATCGGTCGCTACCTCACTGAGTTCGGGATACGCTGCATCCAAAGCAAACGCTACGCCATCTTCGATTTCCTGTCGAACATTTTTCACAATACCCGTCAAAAGGTCATTTTGGACATTCTTCGCCGAAATCAACCATGCAGCAAGAATTTTCAACGGGTCATGGTTTTCGCGCCATTCTGTTTCTTCGTCTTTCGAGCGGTAATAACTGCGGTTAATATCCCCGACATGATGACCGTAATATCGATACGTATTGCAAATCATGAAACCCGGGCCATCACCCTGACGGGCACGCTCGATGAGTCTTTGAGCTGTCGTATATACCTGCAATACGTTTTGCGCATCAATTTGCACCGTCTCGATACCAAACGCCCGCGGACGAGCCGCAATCGTTCCGGCTGTGGTCTCCCGGTAAAATGTATATTCGTTATACATGTTGTTTTCACACACATAAACAACCGGCAGTTTCCACAAAGAAGCCATATTCATGACTTCGTAAAGCAACCCCTGCCCCAAAGCACCCTCACCGAAAAAGGGAACAGCTACCTGTCCGGTCCCGAGCATCTTGCTGCTGAATGCCGCACCGGTTGCCAGCCCGACCCCCGCCCCGACAATTGCATTCGCACCTAAATTGCCTGTTTTGGGGTCGGCGATGTGCATCGATCCACCTTTGCCTTTACAATACCCCGGTTTTTTGCCCAGCAGTTCCGCATACATCAGGTTGATACTTGCCCCTTTTGCCAGACAATGCCCGTGACCTCGATGCGTACTCGTTATCAAATCCGTTTGCTTCAACGCTTCGCACACCCCTACGGCAACCGCTTCCTCACCGCTGTAAAGGTGCGCCAAACCGGGCATCTTCGCCGTTTTGTAAAGCATATTTACCTGCTCTTCGAAAAGCCTGATTTTCATCATCTTTTCGTACATAGCCAACGCCTGCTCGACGTCGATATGCTCATATTCAGGCGTTACCTGGGTAGGTTCTTTGGGTTTCGATTTGCTCATAACCCCTCCCGATTCAAATTGGTTGGTTTTTTCATGCTATTTCCGGATTGGATACATGCCGGGATTCCGGCTGAACGCACAAGGACACTTCCTGTTATTGGTCATACCATATGATGATATTATCATCTACCAGGATGATAGCATTTATCAGGCATCCTGTCAATACATTCGGTCGATTTTCGTGCTTTTGTCGTTCAGGCAGGCAGAACAGACACCCTGAACAAAGCAAGACATCACAGCCGGATTCCCTGTTTCCTCTTTTCAGCATTATGGCATTCAGCCGCCATCGGAATTCCCCCACCTGGTTTATGATATACTCTCGAAAACGTCCCAACCGCCAAAAGACACAGAACAAACCGATGACAGAAACACCGATTTCACGAGCAGCGAAAACCATCTATCTTGCCAAAAGAACGATTGCTTTCACCGGCGCCGGCATTTCCGTCGAAAGCGGGATTCCCCCTTTCCGCGGCGAAAACGGCATCTGGAACAAATACGATCCCATTGTGCTTGATATGAATTATTTTCGTCGGCACCCCGCTGAATCCTGGCAGGTGATCAAAGAGATTTTCTACGACTTTTTCGGGAAAGCCCGCCCCAACCCGGCGCACGAAGCACTTGCCCGGATGGAAGCCAGCGGGCTGCTCCATGGAATCATTACGCAAAACATCGACAACCTGCACCAGCAAGCCGGCAGCAAGAACGTCATCGAGTTCCACGGAACCAGCCACCGTCTCACCTGTCTTTCCTGCAACCGTGTGTTTCCATACCGCCCCGGCCTGATTGCCAAGCTGCCCCCGCACTGCCCGAAATGCGGCGGTTTGCTCCGCCCGGATTTCATTTTCTTTGGAGAAGGAATTCCCGCAGATGCTTACCGGCGCGCCGTCGAAGCGACGTTTTCCGCAGATGTGTGGCTGGTGATTGGCACCACCGGCGAAATCATGCCCGCCTCCCTGCTCCCTGTGGATGCAAAACACAACGGGGCATCCATCATCGAAGTCAATATCCGCCCGTCGAACTACACCGGACAAATCACCGATATTTTCATTCAGGGTAAAGCCGGGGAAATCCTTCCCGCGCTTGCCAATGAGCTTATTCACCCAGGATGAAAACCTGAGAAGCCCATCAACCCGTGCTAACGCAGCTGCACGCCATCGACATCCTGCCACCGGCTTTTTTTCACCGGTAATCCAGCTTCGTTACCGCAGCAACATCAGCTCATACAAAGCCTCGCCATGTTCCTGCGTGTGGATTTCCCCAAAGTCGATTTGCAGATCCATATCAGCCCGAAAGCGAAAGTAATACGGGTTGGCAAACAAACGAAACAATTTTTGTTTCCACAACGGGAACATGTTCAGTAAAGTTGTTGCCTCCACCACTTCCGGCTTCCGGAGAGCAATCCGGACATAATCATCGCCCTTCTTCCAGACAAAATCCAGTTCTGTCGGGTACTTTCTGCCGCCGGGATGTTTCACCCAGTTGCGTTTGGCAAGGGTCAACGGCGCCCCGTCTCCTGTCAGAATTTTCTCCCCTTTTGCAAGCATGAAAACCGGCAGTCTCACGCCGCCATACGCTCCGGTAGTAATCTGTTCCACGAAGATCAGGGTAAAATCACCGATATGCGCCCTGCCCCAATACCAATGGTCGATAACAGCCGGCAGGCTCACGTTTCCCCAATTATGGTCATGGTATCCGCTGCCGCTGACCCGGTGCGCCACCCCATCATATCGCAGCGTACCGTTCACGCTTCCGAACGGGATTGCAGGCAGCCAGGCGAAGAAATGCGCCTTGTCACCAAAGCGCGCCTTTCCCGCCCCGGGGCGCCAGGCAGGCACACTGCCGGTAAAAGTCAAGTCTGCCGCGAGGGTTTCCGTTTGAGCATGCAAACGATAAACATGCAAATCACCGTCAACGTGGTTTTCACCTATACGCACATCACAGCGCTCTTTCGATGCACGAAACGAATCGGGAGGAGAAAACCGGGCTTCAGAAATACGCGTGCCATCCGGGCGGGTGACTGCAACCAGGATCCCCGGCTCCAGATTCCCTTTGCGCTTCATAATCGACTTGGTCATGAAAGTAATCACCACCATGGAACCGTCATCCAGATGAGCATCGAAATACCACCACTCGAAGAAACCCGGTCCGGTTTCCACACGCTGGCCGTCTTCCCAAACCGCCACATCCTGTGCGAGCCCATCTTCACCCCAATCACTCTCTTGTGTTCCGTAAACAGGTTTTGTCATTTTTCATCCTCGCTACGTTTCCATAATACCGGCCATTCCCGCCCCATACCCGAAATCCGGCCGGAGTTGCTTTCATCAATTACCTTTCCTGTTAGAGTTGTAAAACAGTTTCCATCAAAGCAGCCATTTCTCCCTTGCCGGGATTCGTTACAGAGGCAAACCTTGCATTATTGTAAACCAAACCCGCTTTTTGTCACCCGGATTTGACACAATTCAGTAACTAGACTAAACTACTAATTATTCCACTGGCATGACGCCAAACCATCGTCCGTTCCAATCGAATCATTCACCACGCCCGGGGGCACACCTTGAAAGTCATCAGGGGAGATAATCCAACAGCTCTCATCGCAACGCTGGGGACAGAACCGCAAGTTGTTACCGCAACGCTGGACCTGCTTCAGCGCGATGGACACCACATCAGGCGGGTTGTGGTATTGCACACCTCCGCATCCGGCAACCCTGCAATTGCCGAAGCAATCCGCAAACTCGAACACGAATTTCCCGCTCATCAAGATTACAAAGCCATCGATTTCCAACCGGTGCCAATTACGAACGCGAAAGGGCAAGCACTCGAAGACGTGCATACCCGAGACGCGGCAGAATCTGCTTTCCGTACGCTTTACCGAGAGTTGCTGAGCGCAAAGAACAACCGGGAATGCGTCCATCTTTCGATTGCCGGAGGCCGGAAAACGCTCTCAGCCTACGGGATGGTTGCCGCCCAGCTGCTCTTCGAAGACGATGACTACCTGTGGCATTTGTATTCCGGCGGCGAGTTTCTCGAAAGCAAACGACTTCATCCCCGGCAAGGCGACGACGTCCACCTGATCGAAATACCTGTCGTGCTCTGGTCGTGCACAGCGCCGGCGTTCCTCGATTTGGGCAAAATCAGCGATCCCTTCCTCGCACTGAACCGGCAGAAAGACCTTCGCCTGGGGGAAATGGCAGAGAAGCAACGATCTTTCATCCAAACCCGCCTGAGCACCGCCGAAGAAAATGTCGTCCGCTATTTAGTCAGGCACGGCGCCAAAGATCAGGAAATTGCCAAAGCGCTCAATATCTCCTCCCGCACGGTCGAATCCCATCTTCAGTCCGCCTTTCACAAAGCAGAATTCCACTGGAACCTGACTGCGGTCAACCGCACGCAGCTGGTTTCCTTGTTGAGTATTTATTACAATGCTGAAATCCGTAATTCTACGGATGACGCCAGCGAATAATCCCGATACACTACCATCAGACGCTCCGCAGCTCCACCCGGAAGTTCAAAGCCATTATACGAAGCGCACCACGAAAACAGAAGGAGGCTATATGACCGAAAACACGAATGAAAAGGTCTTTGCAGCTGCCCTTGCCGGCTTGCTGCATGACGTGGGGAAAGTGGCACAACGCGCCTCGGACAACCCCACCCGTCTACCGCAAGGCTATGAAGGCAGCAAACAACCCGTACATGTAGCATTCGGTGAATGCTTCATTAAGCAATATGTACCCGAAAAATACCAAAAGTACGCGCTGCTCACCCGGCCCTCGGCAAACCCCGCGGAAGACAATTCCCTGAGCACCCTTGTCGCTCTGGCTGACAGACTTGCAGCCGGTGAACCCAGCGACAAAGTTGAGAAGCAGTTACCAATGCAGCTGGTTTCAATTTTCGATAGAATAGCTGTCGACAGAGAACGAAAAGAAAACAATTCCCACTACCTGCCGTTGAAACCCCTGACATTATCCGAAGATGTTATCCTGCGCAGGGAATTACTTTCACCGGAAGAACAGCGCAAAGGCTACCAAAATTTGCTGAGTTTGCTTCAGGAAAGAGCACATACGGATCCAGGCAGTCTGGGAACATATCTGGAAAACTTGCTGGAAGGCTTCCGCCAGTACACGTGGTGCATACCTTCGGCAAACTACCATAATTTACCTGACATCTCTCTCTATGACCATGCTCGCCTGACGGCAGCCCTGGCTGCGTGTCTGACGGACTTCGGACACGAAGAGATTCAAGCCACACTGGATGCCATTACCCGCCAATTTCACCGGCAATCTCAGGATGGGGATGAAAAATGGCTCAACAAAGAAATCACACTGCTGGTTGGCGGTGATATTTCCGGAGTGCAGGATTTCATTTACACGATTTCTTCGAAATCCGCTGCCAAAATGCTTCGCGGGCGCTCCTTCTACCTTCAGCTTCTGACAGAAGCGGTATTGCGCTTCACATTAAGCGAACTCAATCTCCCCTATACCAATGTCATTTACAGCGGTGGAGGGCATTTCTTCTTGCTTGCCCCAGTCTCCGCCAAACAAAAAATCGAAGAAGTACGCCTGAAAATCACTCGTAAACTTCTCCGCCACCACGGCACCAGTTTGTATTTGGCAATTGGCTACACATCCGTTCCTGCGAAAGGATTCCAAACCGGCCATTTCCCCGCTTTCTGGGATCAAATGCATAAAAATCTTGGAATTGCCAAACAGCATCGGTATCAGGAACTGGGCAACGACATCCATGAAATCTTTGTACCAAAAGAGCATGGCGGGAACCCGGAAACAAGCTGTTCGGTATGTGGAGAGGATACGCGCAAAGTCTCCTCTATGGAAGACGACGAAGAAGGCGCAATGATTTGCTCATTGTGTCAATCATTTGCAAAGCATATCGGAAAATCCCTGCCAAAGTCCAAATTCATCGCACTGGGATTCGGAAAACCTCATGATCATGAATCGCGTACCGCTGCGGATATTCTCGCTTCTTTTGGAATGACGTTCAAATTCCCGAAAAATGACAGCGAACCGATTGATTTGCCAAATGCCGCTTATTCGACAATTTGGGCATTGGACGATCCGGAGAAAAACAGCTATCCCGTCGTGGCCGCTATTCCCAACATTCACGCCCTGCGTTACACCGTCAACCTGGTCACGCCGGGAACATTCGACGACTTGCAGGAAAAGATCAAAGGGGGTTTTAAAAGGCTTGGGGTTTTACGTATGGATGTCGATAACATGGGGAATCTCTTCAAGAAAGGTTTCCACGGTGATCCGGACAAGTCAAACGATATTTCCTCGCTCGGACGGCTTTCCACTTTGAGTTTCCGCTTATCACTTTTTTTTGAAGGCTGGATCAAAAATCTTTGCCAGGAATACAAAGACCAGGTTTACGCAGTATACGCAGGCGGTGATGATCTCTTCCTGATCGCCCCGTGGGTTATTACACCGGATCTCGCTATGAAAATCAAGGATGCATTTCACGTTTATACCGAGGAAAATC
>CAYWFK010000097.1:0-7025 GCA_964457375.1 uncultured Anaerolineales bacterium | reverse complement strand
TACCAATTTGTCGAAGTTCCTGTTCCTGGCCATTCGTCGCCGGTGTATTTTGCCAGGTACCCGGTGACCAACCGCCAGTATGCCCGTTTTTTGGAAGCGGAGGACTTCGCTGACCGTGAACTGTGGATGAACTTTCCCAAGTTCAGCAAACCGAAGGACGGTAACCTGAGCACGATCAAGCAGATTGGTGATTGGGGAGACGCAGGCTTGCAATGGCTGGAGGACCCACGAGATTTGTCGGGTAATAAACGTAGTAAAACAGAGAAAGGAATCGTTTTTCCCGGAAACTGGAACGACCTGCATTCTGGTGTTGCCCGCCCTTCTGCGCCGGTGGTATTCATCACCTGGTATGAAGCCAATGCCTATTGCAAATGGCTGATGCGCCATTGGGATGAATTGGAAGAAAGCCGAAGGAATCCCGAATTGCCAGCACCTGTTACGCTGCGCCTGCCCACTGAAAACGAGTGGGCTGTCGCTGCAGGTGGGAATGGGGGTGACCGCTGTCCCTGGGATGACCAAGGACAGGTCACGAAAGATGTCGCTGAAATCACCCGCCGCGCCAATGTGAAGGATAGCGGTATTGGGAACACCACACAGGTATGGACCTGCCCGCTGGGTGTCAGCAAACCTTATGGTTTGTGGGACTTGGCGGGTAACATCAGCGAGTGGCAGGCGAATTTTTGTGATAGCGACCAGGATAGGATGGCACTGAGCGGCGGTTCCTGGAACCACTATCTCGGGTACGCGCGCGTCTCGGCCCGCGACGGCAGTTGCCCGGGCGACAGCTGGCTCAGCTTCGGTTTTCGGGTGGTGGGGGTGTTCGCCCCGGCTTCTTTCTAACGCTGGGCTTTGGAAACTCTGCACTCTGAATCTCTGAGGCGGCGGCTTTGCCGCCGCGTTTTCCCGCCGAAGGCGGGCGGCTATTTGGTCGGGGAATCTAGCTCAATGATTAATGGGAAACGTCAAGGTGAAAGACTGGAAAGACATACTCAAAGTTGCCGGCGGCGCTTGCCAGGCAAATTTGCCGGCAGGGGTATGCCTGAACAGGCAGGTGTTTTTATCGTTCGGGTGCGGGAACCGGAGCAGCATCAATCAGCGTCAATGTCAGGCGGAAAACACATTACGGTGGCATACAGCAGCAGAATCGTGCGCGGCGCTCATCCCTTTTCAGCTTGACAAAAAAGATTTTCGGTTATAAGGTAAATTGAGCGGCATTCCCGCATGGTTACGGGTTGTTCGGGCGGTCTTCCGGAACCAATCCGGTGGCTTCTTTTGATTTTTGCGGCGAAGAACAGGCGCCGGTCATGAGCGGCAGGCAAATTGATCGAATTCGGTCAGGTTATCGGGATGGTGTGTTGGAAATGGGTATATTTAAAAGGAAGATTGCATTGGGTATGATTGTCGGGTTGTTCGCCGGATTGATTCTGGCGTGTGCCGGCACCGTCGAAAAATCCGCTCCTCAGCCCGTGATTCCGGCATACCGCAGAGAAGACAAAATTCCTGCAAACGCAGTGAAAGTGCTCCCCGGGACGGATGAAAATCCCCCGGTAATTTCCCTCGATGGCTATGAAGCACCGGTCCCCATTCCCGGAAAAGTCAACACTGCCGGTGCGGAGGATTCTCCTTTTATCACCGATGACGGAAATACGTTGTATTTCTTTTTTACGCCTGATGTTGCTGTTCCGGTAGAAAAACAACTTGCCGACGGCGTAACGGGTGTGTATGTATCCCACAAAACGGATGGCGAATGGGGCGAACCGGAGAGGGTCATTTTGCAGGACCCCGGCAAGTTGGCGCTCGATGGCTGCGTGTTCGTTCTGGGGAATGTGATGTGGTTCTGTTCGGTGAGAGACGGCTATCAGGGGATGAACTGGTTCACTGCCTTGTACAAGGATGGCAAATGGGGAAACTGGCAAATCGCAGATTTTCCGCCGGATTTCAAAACGGGGGAATTGCACATCACCGGTGATGGCAATGAAATGTATTTCGCTTCTGATCGTCCGGGGGGCAAGGGCGGGCTCGATATTTGGGTTTCGGAAAAGGACAATGGAACTTGGCAGCCTCCGGTCAATGTGACCAACGTCAACACCTCCGATAACGATGGGTGGCCGGCAGTCAGCCCGGACGGTAATTCACTGTGGCTGACCCGGAACTATGGTATCTGGCGGTCGCAGAAAGCCGGCGGGCTATGGCAAAAACCGGAGCTGGTTCTGTCGCCGCTTGCCGGTGAAGTGACTATGGATCGTGCCGGAAATCTCTATTTTGTTCACCATTTTTATTCGAAGGGGCGGATGATAGAAGCAGATATCTACGTGGCTTATAAAAAATAGCTGAATTTCCATTGTTAGCCAGCAGCCATCGGCCGGCAGCACCCCGGAACGCAGCTGTCATGCCGGGTGCGGTTTCTTTCCGTTTCATCCGGCAAAAAGCAGGAGGCTCTGTTCGGTTAGGCGATATTCCTCTGCGGTGTGCGTAAGCTGGCTGTGAAGGGCTGTTGTGCTGGGTTCTCAGGAGGATGGGCTGTCGGTGGGCAGTCGGGGCAAGGCTGGGTGCGCAGGCTAATCCGAAAAACCCGGTTCCTGCGCCACCTGATGAATGAATTCCCAGGCTTGTGGCGTCGAAGCGATTTCAAACGTTCTGTCGAAGAGACGTTGTGCGGAATCCGTCAGGGCTTTGGCACAGGATGTGCGCAGAAACGACGGGTCCAGATCGAAAATCCGCACCCGATCCAGTCCGTCGGCATCTTTCAGGCAAACCAGTTCGGGAATAATCTCCGGGATACGTGCATCATCCGGCACATGCCAGGTGCAGCAATAAACAAGCTTCGAGATTTGCTGCTCGCTAAGCTCAGAAAGAAAGCCGCGTCGATGGTTTTCCAAAATCCATTGTGCGGCGCGTTCCCCGTGCTGTAAATCCATCTGGTCGTTTGCCCGTCTGACGTCGTGAAGCGCTGCCGCCCAGCGAACTACTTCCGGATCGACCCGGATGCCATCCCGAAGCAGGTGCCGGCTGATTTTTTCGCTCCAGATGAGCACCCGCGCTGCGTGGCCTATTCCATGAATCCCGAATGGATTATGCAAATACCACGCTGGTGACGGCTTGTAGTCGGCTAATTCTTGCATCGTTTTCTGTTCGACCGGCGGGGAGAAAGTATCGGTGACCGGGCGGTTTCTCTTTTCATCGCTATTCCCCATGATTATACATTGATTGTCAGCTGGTCAGGAGGTCACTTGATTGAGGGCGAATACCGCCGGGGCGACCGGGAATCCGGGTTCGGGGAGAAGTGCTTTGGGGGGAAACACAATCTGGCAGATGCTCAGGGAACCGGCATCAACCGGATTTTCCCCCTCTCAACCGGTTTTGAATGCAGTTCACCACAAGAGACATTATCGCCCTGTTTTCTGCCTGCGCATGGATTCTTCGGCCAGTTTTTGAATCAATTGGTCGTATTCGAGTGCGTAAATGTCTTTTGCCGCTTCCGGCAAGAAGCTGTGCGGACCCAATCCGGGCATGGTGTTGATTTCAAGCACGTAACAGCCGGCGGCATTCATTCTCAAATCCACCCTGCTATAATCGCGGGCACCAACCGCTGCAAAGGTCCTTTCGGACAGGTCGATGATCTCACTGAGGATTTTCCTTTCCCGCACGGGTTTGGTTCTCTCCAAATCCTTTTGTGCCGCTTCATAACTGAGAATATCTTTCCCGACGTGCATTGCTTCGAAATCAATTTCAATGGGGGTAAAAAGTCTGGTTTCCCCGTCGATGATGCCCACGCTGAACTCGCGCATTCCCTGCCCGCCGATATATTTTTCGACAAGCGCCGGCTGGTCGTAGGTATCCAGGATGCGGTTGATGATCTTGCTCAGGCTGTCGACGTCATCGACGATGGAATCTTCCCGGATGCCGATATGTCCCCCTTCCATGACCGGTTTCACAATCACGGGGTAACCGATTTGGTTTGCCTGTTGTTCGATGTCAGAGTCCACTTTGCCGGCAACGAAATACCGGGGCGTGGGGATGTGCCGCTCGCTCAGCAAATCTTTTGTTTTGGCTTTATCCAACCCGATGGCGATGGCTTCGGCGCCGGAACCAAGATGGGGAATTTGCCATTCTTCCAGCAAGGCAGGGAGAAAACCGGTTTTGGTTTTTTCGTCCAGATATTCAGCGATATTGAAGACGAAAAACTTGCTGCCGCTCTCCCGCTTCATGTGAGTGAAGAAGCGGAATAAAATTTCGGGGCTTTTGGTGCTGATCGATTTGACACGCCATTTCTTCAGCAAACTGTTCTCTATCAATTGATAGGTTTCCGGACTGCGCCAGGGCTTGTCGGTATAGGACTTGATTAAAGCTATTTCCATTTTCACTCCTCGAAGTGACTCTTGAACGTTATCTCATCAGGTTTTCCCCCGTTTGATAATCAACTGAATCCCCCGCTGATTGAAAACTGTCTTCTCCTTCGTCGAACCGAACAACACGGACTTCACCCGCCCGCTGTGCCGGTTTCACATCTGACTTTCATTATAGCCCTGATTGGCTTTTGCGCATCCCCTAATCTGCAAGCGGCAGACGGGGGCGAGAAGGGGAAGGTGAGTGTCATGGTGAAAATTCTTTTGCCTGCAAAGGAACTTGCGTTTCGCGTCGCGGGCTGCAGGGCAGGTTTCCGCCAGGACTTGCCGAGGCAGCAAGTTTTGAGAGGAGAGAAACTTTTTCGCACGCTTGTTGAGCGCACAAGTCGTCTTTTCGGGCGTTGAACCCGAAAATTACCCGTCAAGATGGTAATGAAAAGCGCAGCGCCAATGGAACTGATTTGCTCTGCTCAAAAACGTAATAATGATTTTTCTTTTTTAGACTTCTTATTCATCCAGAGGGCTGCGGACGTATATTCCCCCGCGGTTGAGAACGTGGTGTAGATCGTGGTTGTTTGGAGGTTTTTGTGCCCCGGTAGTTCTTGGACGGTGCGGATGTCGTAGCCGTTTTTCAAAAGTAGAGCGCATGGCTGTGCAACTCGCACTATTTGAGAAGCGATTAGTTACGTTTTTGCGCCCAATCACGCTTTCACCTGACCCGCCTTCGACTCTGGTATGCGGCGCAAATTTTGCAAAATTAGGCTATACTGAAACAGTGGAGTGATTGCAAACACCAGCAGGCAGGTGATGCTCTCGTTGGGTGGCATCGTCCAGCTTATGGAGCATCGATAAATATAATATTTTCTTTGTATTGTAAACATCCAAAGCATGACTTTTTGCACTAGAAATGAGGCCGGCATGAAAAAACACAAATCACTTTTATACGTTCTCCTTGGCTTGGCTTTATTTTCAAGTTTGCTCATCGGATGCAGCCCCTCTTCAAGAATGCCCTGTCCGAAGCCTGGGGAAGAATTAGACGATCTAAGTACAGGAGAAAAGCGTGTTGCTTTAACTTTACAGAATAACACCTGCATGAGCATCTGTGTTCTGCTTGTCTCGCCGGATCACTGTGAGTACATGGGAGGCGTGAATTGGGTGGAGGATCACCCAATTCGTAGTGAAGAGTCGGTCACACGGGAAATTCCGCCGGGTAAATATGCAGTCTGGCTGGAATTTTGCACTGAAGGATTTCGGGCTGATGAACATCTGAATATTCGCTCTGATTATACTCACACCATCATCGATGATCCAACATTAGGAAGTAAACCTCCCTGCGGGACATCACTAACCATCGTCAATAACTCGACTGTCCCCATCTGTAAACTATGGATTAGCAGAACGGAGAGTGCCTATCAAAGCTGGAACTGGATTGGTACTGAGCATATTCAACCAGGTGAATCACTGCTTCTCACGCTCAGATCAGACACATATCAAATACGAGCCGAGGCTTGCGATGGTACTTGGTTGCGGTCTGAGAGTAACGTTCCGCTCTCAGGCCACCATGACTGGACGGTGCCTTAGCGTTCTCTGAAAAATGAAATCAATAAAGAAAAAAATAACACTAGGTTTTCCATCAATATTGGCAGTGTCAGAAATTGTGTGTAAATGAAAGGATTGGTTCATATCGGCCAGCGGCTCTCGAAACGGATGGCAAGCTGATTGAGTATCAGCGCCCAGTTCCGGATGGGGGCGGTCCATTTTTTGGTAATGTCTATCGTAGCTAAATATTATGGCCACAGAGACATTGTAGAATTCTTGTCACAGGTTCCCATTACGGCTATTCCTTGGAAAGAATACACTGTCTCCGTATAATCCGCATTTCACAATGGAGTCAATTTCTGGCGTTGGGAAACATATGCTAAGGCGGGTTTTGTGCAACAAGAGCCCTGATAGGAAGATTATTATGAGAAATTGATACTGCTTCATTCACATTATACGACGCTATATATGGTCAGGAAGGAGCAAAAAGTGCTGTGTGCGAGTGGAGAGAGCCCATATTTAGAACATTTTCGTGAAATCTCCGCTAGTTGCGCAACCTCTATGCCTTTTGGGTAAATTCTCTCACATCTTATCTTCTTCAAACATGGGGTAAGAGTGATCAATAGCGAGAATCTGCTGTTTGGTAATTTTATGGCTGGTTTTATTCAGGTTTAGATGCTTATCTGCCCAACACTGCATTCACCCGCCCCGCCTTCGGCGGGAGGATCAACGGCGCGGTTTTTGCAAAGTTAGGATACAATGAAATTGCGTAGTCTTGTAAAGTCGGCGGGGGGTGATGCCCTCGTTGGGTGGTTTATTTGGAAGAACATGGTTGCGGGATTGCAGATAGGTTTGCTTTTGTTCTCTTTTACCAAAATAGCTGTTTGCTCTTTTTCTTAAGACTGTATCTGTGATTTGAAGTTCCGTTTTTGTTTGCTGATGGAGACATGAAATGCTTTGTGAACGTCTTGAAAAAGTGCTAGAGACGCATGTACAGAAGTATCGTTTGTCTTGTATCCCTTCTTGTGTAGAAATGGTACTAAAAGTTTTGGACAAGGTTTCTCTTGACTGGTATGACTTGCAAGACCTATGGGAAAATAAGTCGGACGGAAGTTTTCGAGATTTCGATGAAAAAACTCT
>CAYWFK010000096.1:0-7183 GCA_964457375.1 uncultured Anaerolineales bacterium | reverse complement strand
CAACACCCGCCTGAACGAACTCCTCCCCATGCACCCTTTGTCAGCAGCCGTTCAGTCCGTCCAAAACCATGATGGAATCCGCACGCTCCCGCCATGCACAACCCGTGTCACTTCGACGATTCCGATCGCATCCGGGCTTGGTTCGGGCGCAGCAGTTACTGCGTCGATCATCAAAGCCTTGTCCGCTTGTATCGCTCATCCCCTTTCAGCGGAGAACATTTCGGCACTAACCTATGAAGTCGAGAAAATCCACCATGGCACCCCATCGGGCATCGACAACACCGTGATTGCATTTTCGAAACCCGTTTATTTCGTCCGCGGGGAATCCATTCAAACCTTCGATATCGAAACCCCATTCACCATCGTCATCGCCGACACTGGCATTCCAAGCCCGACGCGTGACGCTGTTTTGGCAGTACGCAAAGCATGGCAATCGAACCCGGGCACATACAACACCTGCTTCGAACAAATCGGTTCCATCGTCGACGATGCCCGCAATGCAATCCGGGAAGGAGCAATCAGGCACGTTGGAAAACTGATGACCGAAAACCATCTTTTGCTGCAAAAAATCGGCGTTTCCTGCCGGCAGCTCGACACACTGGTCGATAGTGCAATTCAAGCCGGCGCTCTCGGTGCCAAACTTTCCGGCGGGGGTAAAGGAGGCAATATGATTGCATTGACAACGAAAAATGAAAGCAACCAAGTCGCCAGCTACTTGCGAAAAGCAGGGGCGGTAAAAACCATTATCACGACTGTCGCCTGAGTCCCCTGCTTGCAGTCGATACACCGAATGTTTTTGACAAACAAACAACGAACTCTCAGCGAACCATCCGGTATCAAACGACTATTTGGGAAAACAATGAACCCGATCTTCATCAAATTTGGCGGATCATTAATCACAAACAAAAGCCAGGCTCGCACACCCCGAATAAAAACCATCGAACGTCTTGCTTTGGAACTTCGTTCGGGGTTGAAGAAAACCGGCAACCGGCCTGTCTTGCTTGGGCACGGGTCCGGTTCTTTCGGACATGTTTCCGCCCGACAGTATCACACCCGGGAAGCTGTTTTCGACAAGTCCGGCTGGTTCGGGTTCAGCCGTGTCTGGTATGATGCATCTTCCCTCAACCGGATACTCATCGACCGGTTCGCCGCACATCAAATTCCCGCAATCACGATGCCTCCAAGCGCAGGTATAATCGCCCGCAACCAAACCATTCTCACCTGGGACCTCAACCCCCTGCTTGCTGCCATAGAAGCCGGTTTGATTCCGGTTGTCTACGGAGATGTGGTTTTCGATACCAAGCTCGGCGGCACTATTCTTTCCACTGAGGAATTATTCCTGTATTTGGCAAAACAACTTAAACCGGAGCGGGTTCTCATCGTCGGAAATGAAGCCGGCGTATTTGCTGATTTTCCGTCAAACCACGAAATCATCCCGGAGATAACGCCGCAGAACATCGAAACCATCCGCTCTTTGCTGAAAGGCTCAGCAGCCACGGATGTCACCGGAGGAATGTTCAGCAAAGTCATGCAAATGCTGGCTCTCGTACAAGAAAACCCGTCCACAATCGTTTCGATCTTTTCCGGTAGCACGCCTGGCGAACTGGAAAAAGCACTTCGCGGCGACTTTCCAGGAACCACCATTCATCATCACAAAACCGGTATACAGCACTCATCACCATGACCATCTCATCTTCCCAACCAAACCCAACCGATCTTCCGGCTTTTTACCGGTTTCTCGTACATGTTGCCAAATGGTTCCGCAAAGACCTGCCCAGCCTGTCTTTCGAACGGCAATCTGTCGCAGTTAGTGACATCATTGCATCCATCAGCATCCTGCCCTTGCTGATTGCCGGCATCGGCTGGCTGTCGGTTAACACAGACTGGCGTATCTTCCGTCAACGTCCGCTTTTCATCCTGTACCTGTTTTTATTACTGGCTGTTTTCAACCATTTTTCCTTTTTCATGATCGCAGAGATCCGGCGAAATCGTTACGGCAGTTCCACCGGTTCATTTTCCGGTGTGGTAATTTGGATTGGTTTATGGACATTTGGCATTTCAATCATTTGGCTTTTCATCTTGTGGGATGTCATCAAATTTTTCAACGAAAGCAACGCCTATACCTCGATCACAGCCAAATGGCAAAAAACCCGTGCCCTGATTTACGATCTGACGGAACATACCATTATCCTGCAAATCGCCTTTCTTGTTTACCGCAAACTTGGCGGTGATATCCCGCTGGCATCGCTTTCGATTAATGCAATCACCGTTGCATCAGCTGCCTTGATAGTGCATGCTTTGCTCACTCTCCTGGCAATGCTGCCATACTTCTTGTACAACATTTGGATACAAAAGACGATCAACAGCAATGAAGACAGTCGCTACATGATACGATTTTTCATTGTTTCTCTAAGTCTTCCCTTCCTTCCCAACCCGTTTAGTATTCTCGCTGCGTTTCTGAACCAAAACTACGGGATCGCCGTGTTCACCTATTTCATCATCGGATTGGTTATCATTGCCTACTTCACCCGCAGCATGAGCTGGGCAGCAGAAAGCAGCCGGCAGCAATCCAGAATCATCAAACGCCTGGAACAGCTGAGCAGAGCAATCATCTTGTCACCACCGGAAAACAGTAATCTTCCCCAAATTCTTCATGAATACTTGCCCAACATGTTTCCCGCCGGCAGGCTGGCAATCATCATGCTGCCCGATACAATCCTTTACAAGCATCCCGATTATTGGCAGCTGCCTGTACAATCCATTCGCGAAACTTTCCAATCCGGGAAACACCGGCTGTACTATCGTGCCAAAGATCCGCTTCCATGGAATCACGCAAAAGATCATCACGATCCAGCCATCATGACACCGATCATCGAAATCGAAACAAGCCAGGTGCTGGGCGGTATCTATCTGGAACTCTATACTCTTGCACAACCATGGGACAAGCAAGCGTTACAGGAACTCGCACCTGCCGTCCAGTCACTCGCCGCACAAATTGCATCTGCTTACAACCAAACCAAAATGTATGAACGCGCCATCGAACTCAACCGCGTCTCCGAGGAAGTCAGACTCGCCGGCGAAATCCAGGCCAGTTTGCTCCCCAATGTCATGCCTGAAATGAAAGGCTGGCAAATCTCCGTTGCCATTCATCCCGCGCGGGAAACTTCCGGTGATTTCTTCGATATTATTCCTCTCGAAAGCAACCGTATCGGGATCGTCATTGCCGATGTGCTGGACAAAGGAATTGGCCCGGCTATATACATGGCACTCAGCCGGACTTTGATCCGCACTTATGCAACAGAATTCGAGGCACAGCCCGACGTCGTTTTTTACGCGGTGAATGAACGCATCCTCCAGGATACGACAGCCAATTTGTTCGTTACAACCGTTTATGGCATTCTGGAAACTTTTACCGGCTGGTTTACCTATTCGAACGCCGGACACAATCCACCCTATCTTGTTTCCATGCAAAACGCTGCTGAACCGATTGCCTTGGAAAGCGATGGCATTCCTCTGGGCATCGACGAGGCAACATGGGAATCCCACAAAATCCAAATCAAGCCCGGAGATACGCTTGTTCTCTATACAGACGGGATTACCGAAGCACAAAATGAAGACGGGGACTTTTTCAAAACAGAGCGGCTGCTTGCCATTATTAAACAAAACCTCGACAAATCAGCCGAGGAATTGCAAAGATCCATTCTTGATGCCGTCTACAAATTCATCGGGGATAACCCCCAATCCGATGATATTACTTTGGTCATTTTGAAACGGAATCCCGAATAACCTGTTCCGGAACGCTCACCATTGTTTGAGCATCATCAACTCGTTTCCCTTTTTCGCATCGAAACGAAAACGCACTTCGTCCATAATCTTGCGAATTAAATACAGCCCTGCCCCTCTGGATTGCAGCTTTTCAATCGGGATATTAAAGTCCGGTATCGGGACATCATCCGGGTCGAACTGCTTGCCGTGATCCCGCAAGATGATACGCAATCCTTCCCGGGCTGGGGTTACGCTAATTTCGATATCCCCTTTCCCTTCCCCGCCATAGGCATGTTCGATGATATTCGTAAAAGCCTCATCGACTGCCAATTCAATCTGGTAAACAGCCGCATCATCCATGCCCGATTTTCGGGCAATCCTGCTAACAAAATCACCGGCAAGGGGCAGGCTGGCGAACTTCCCGCAAAATTTTTCGGTTGGCATTATCCTTGTACTAATCAGAAACTGGCGACAGCGGAAACCAAATCGGGGTAAATTTTGATGAAATGGCTGACACCTGCCAATTCCAGTGACTTTTTCACATTGTCATTGACGTTGGTAATCACAACTTCCCCGTTTTCCTTTTTACATTTTTTCTGTGCTTCCAGAAAAACCCAAATGCCGCGACTAGAGATAAAATCCACGCCTTCGATATCGAATACGAGATTATGTTTCCCATCTTGCAAAATTGCCGCAAGTGCTTCTTCCAGTTCCGGAGCCGTATTTGCATCGAGCCGCCCGGACATCGTAACAATAGAGCAGCGATGATAGTGAGTAACCTTAATGTCCATAAACAAAAACACCTCGTTTCTTCGGATTTCTCCCCCGGTGTACACCCAACCAGCATGCAGCACAAGGAGAGATGGATTTTAGTTAGTATATCATGGAAAAATCCCGGAGATTGCTTTCGAGCTTGTTTTTTGCTGCACTTCGGTCTTGGAAATTGAACACAATCCCCAAACTCTTTCGGTAAGCAAAGTTGACAACTCGTGATGGATAGATTAGACTAAAACAGTCGTAACCCAAACAAAACCTGATCCGGATTGTTCTTTCCCGGATATCACAGACTGTATTTCACTATTCTCCGAAGAGGACAACATGTACTACACACGAAAACAACTTGAAGCATTCGAGGATCAATTTCTGGCGCCGTATGGGGTAAGAAGCAAGAACACCAAGGGACGTGCATACCCGGAAAATGAACCTTTATACCGTACAGTCTTCCAGCGCGACAGGGACCGCATCCTGCACACCACCGCCTTTCGTCGGCTGGAATATAAAACCCAGGTATTCATCACCGATGAAGGGGATTATTACCGCACCCGTTTAACGCACACGCTGGAAGTCGCCCAGCTGGGCAGAACGATTGCCCGAGCGTTGGGTGCCAACGAAGACCTGGTCGAAGCCATTTGTCTCGCTCACGATATGGGACATTCACCCTTCGGTCATTCCGGCGAAGTTGCCCTGAATAAAATCATGAAAGATTTCGGAGGCTTCGATCACAACAAACAATCCTTGCGTATTGTCACCAAGCTGGAACAACGCTATCCGGAATTCAACGGGCTAAACCTGACATGGGAAGTTCGCGAAGGAATTGTCAAACATGAAACCGAGTACGACATTTCCGATGCATCCGATTACGACCCGGAATTGCGCGGTAATCTCGAAGCACAAATCGCCAATGTTGCTGATGAAATGGCTTACACTGCCCATGACCTGGATGACGGCCTCCGCTCCGGGCTGATTCACTTGAACCAGCTCGATGGCATCACTTTATGGGAAATCGTCAAGAAAAGCATTGGCTGGGACGGAAACAATTTCAACGAACTCATCCGGCACCGAATCATTCGCCGTTTGATTGGTCTCGAAGTCAACGATCTTGTTGAAACCACAGCGATGCGCCTCAGAGAAAGCGGCGCCCGTTCTGCGGTGGATTTGCAAAAGATGGATACCAATGTCATCGGCTTTACAGAAGAAATGCGTCAGCGGAATCGCGAGCTGAAAGATTTCTTGTACAAGAACCTTTATCGCCATCCCCGGGTCGTCCGTATGCAAGTCAAAGCCGAACGGCTAATCAACGATCTGTTCAGCGCCTACCTTGAAAACCCGGCGATCATGCCCCATCACGTCCAGGCGTGGGCAAAAGAACGCAGCATGGAACGGACAATCTGCGATTACATTGCGGGTATGACAGACAGATACGCCGTCGAAGAATACACCAAACTCTTCGACCCAACGATCAAACCCTAAACAATACCCTGTTCAAAAACCAAAAGAAAACCGGAGAATATAACCCGTTCTTCGGATTAATTGGTATACTTACACTCGTTTGTAATCGAGAGGAAAACATGGCTGATACACATTACCTAACAAAAGAAGGCAAGAAAAAAATCGAGGAAGAACTCGAAATTTTACGCGGAGAAAAACGAAGGGAACTGGCAGCCCGTTTACGTTCCGCAATTCAAATGGGCGACTTGTCAGAGAACGCTGACTATATCGCGGCCAAGGAGGAACAAGGATTTCTCGAAGGCCGTATTCAGGAGCTGGAATACCTGCTGAAATATGCTGAAATCATTGACAATGAAAAAACGTCCAACCATGTCGTTACCGTCGGTTCCACAGTGACCATTCAGGAAGACAACGAAGAACCTGAAACATACTACATCGTGGGCAGCAAAGAAGCCGACCCTCGCAACGGCCGCATTTCCAACGAATCCCCCATCGGCAAAGCGCTCATCGGAGCCAAAATCGGCGATACTGTTACCGTCGAAACCCCTGCCGGAGCAATTCATTTTCACATCCTGAAAATCGAATAAATCCGTTTTCCAACGACAATAAAAAAAACCCCTTGATGTCTTATTGACACAAGGGGTTGCTTTTATTATTTATGCCGCTTTCCTGGAGATTGATTAAGCCTTGGACCACACAGCCAGTTCGAGTGTTACCCGGTCGAAGAAACTTTGCGGGGGTAATGCCCCACCACCGTAATCCATATCAACGACCTTTGCAACCAGTTTCAACGTGGCTGTTTCCAAAACCATTTCCGTTCCCGGTTGTGCCAGCACAGGTTCGCCTTTCGCTTCAAGACGCTGGCGTAAAGCATCATCGGTAAACGAATGATTGCTCATCAAAACTTTCGTTACCGTCTGGATGTCATTCTTGTCGAACAACCAGACTTCGAAGGCGGTAACTTTCTTTGGCTCCCCTACACCAATCACTTCCGAGATGCCTACACCACATTCGCCCAGAAATTCTCCCGATGGCGAATCAATGCTAAACGAATCATCGAACAAGTTATCACCATTCATATAAGTCGTCATAAACTGCGATAACGGCGGTTCTTCACCCAGCGCTTCGAAATCCGTATGCTCCGTCTGGCTGGCAATATCATGCGCCTGGGAAACAATCCCATCCGCCT
>CAYWFK010000095.1:0-7280 GCA_964457375.1 uncultured Anaerolineales bacterium | reverse complement strand
TTTAACCTCCTTGCAAACAATTAAAGAAAAATGGTTTGTATTCTTTGCATTAATGAACTTGAAATTACTGAAAGGAAAGCGTATTGAAAACAGTGGTTGCTGCTGCATTAGGAGAATGCGTTCACGTCGCCGGCGTTATGAATTTTCTGCGTTTGGCTGAAAAAGCCGGGTGGCGGACGATATTCCTGGGGCCTGCTGTACCCATTGAAAATGTATTGGAAATTGCTGTAAAGGAAAATGCAGAACTGGTCGGCGTTTCTTATCGGTTGACACCCGAGAATGGTGAACGATTGATTGCTGAATTCGCCGAAGCAGCAGATGAATTGAGAGCGAGCGGCGTGAAATTTGTTTTCGGTGGTACACCACCGATCGTGGAGCGCATAAAGAAGCTTGGTTTTTTTGATGCTTGTTATGATGGCAGTGAAACGGATGACAATGTGCTTCGCTATTTACAGGGGAAAGATACGATGGGGAAAGGAAAAACGGTATTTCCTCAAAGCACGATTGAGCGAATTGAATGGAAGGCTCCTTACCCTTTGATCAGACATCATTTCGGTTTGCCTTCGGTAAACGCTACGATTGATGGCGTGAAAAAGATTGCTGAAGCCGGGGTGTTGGATGTGGTTTCTCTGGGGATCGATCAGGATGCGCAGGAAAACTTTTTCCATCCTGAAAGACAGTCGCCGAGAAAGCGAGGCGCCGGTGGTGTTCCGGTGCGATCACCCAGCGATTATCAACGAATTTATCAGGCTGGCAGACGCGGCAATTTCCCACTAATAAGATCATACACCGGCACGGATGATTTCATCAAGCTGGCGGAGATGTATTTGCAAACAATCCATAACGCATGGGCGGCAATCCCTTTGTTTTGGTTCAACAAAATGGACCGCAGGGGTCCTTGGGAATTAGAACCATCTATTCGCATTCATCAGGAATTGATGGCATGGTATGCACAGCGAGATATTCCTGTCGAAGTCAACGAGCCTCATCATTGGGGGATGCGCGGTGCACCGGATGTTATCTATGTGGTGACTGCATTTTTATCTGCCTATAATGCCAAGGCACTCGGTGTCAAAGATTATATTACTGCGTTAATGTTTAACTCTCCGCCAGGATTATCTGATGCCATGGATTTGGCAAAAATGCTGGCAGTTCTTGAACTTGTTGAAGAATTAGCGGATGTAAACTTCAAAGTATGGCGTCAAACCAGAACGGGTTTGCTAAGTTATCCGCTGGATACGGATTTCGCACGTGGACATCTGGCTGCAAGTGTTTATCTTCAAATGGCCTTGAAACCACATATCATACATGTTGTTGGATATCCCGAGGCAGACCATGCAGTAACGGCTGATGAGGTCATTGAATCGTGCAAAATCGCGCATTATGCAATTAGAAATGCTTTGCGGGGTCAACCAGCGATGCAGTATGACCCATCAATTCGTGAAAGAAAACAAGAATTGATCAACGAAGCAAAAATAACAATTCAGGCGATTAAGGATTTGGGGACAGGGAAAGGCAAGGATCCATTGCTGGACCCGGAAAATTTGGCGAAAGCGGTTCGTGTAGGAATACTTGATGCGCCGCAGTTGTTAAACAATCCATATGCAAGAGGGGAGATTGTGACGCGGATTGATAAACGCGGGGCATGTATAACAATCGAAAAAGAAACCGGTGAACCTGTAAGCGAGAAAATGAGAATTCAACACATACTCAAAAAATTGAGTACAAAGGAAACGGGAAAGGAGGAAGAATAATGATTGGGAAACAACTGAAATATGCTGTTATTGGGGCTGGTAATGGTGGAAAGGCTATTGCTGCTCACTTGGCTTTGATGGGCTATGATGTGGCTCTTTATAACCGTACCCATACGCATATTGTTGAAATTCAAAGAATGGGTGGCATTCATTTACAAAACACTGAGAATGGCATTGATGAATTTGCAAAGCTGTCACTGGTGACATCATCCTTGGAGAAAGCCATCGAAGGTCGGCAACTGCTAATGATTGTTGTTCCGGCGAATGCACACAAGGAGATCGCTGCCAAACTTTCTGGAATTGTTGTCGATAGGCAAATGATCATATTGAACCCGGGAAGGACTTTTGGAGCGCTGGAATTCAAGAGAATATTGAAGAAAACCGGCTGTACGGCTAATGTAATCGTGGCTGAAACGCAGACTTTCATATATGCTTCCCGTGCAGAAGGAAATACCGCAGTGCGAATATTTAGAATCAAAAACACAGTACCGTTGGCCGCATTGCCGGCAAGACAAACAAGAAAAGTACTTGATGCACTCAAACCTGCTTTTCCCCAGTTCATCGACGGTATTACGACATTGCATACAGGCCTGAACAACATCGGAGCGATATTCCATCCTGTTATTTCACTGCTAAACGCTGGCAGGATAGAACAGGATGAACAAGAGTTTCAGTTTTATATCGATGGCGTAACCCCTACGGTTGCACGAATAATGGAAGCTGTGGACAAAGAACGAACGAGAATTGCTTTGGAATTGGGCATCCACGTAGCTTCTGCGGCAGAATGGCTAAAAAAGGTATATGACACAAGCGGCGATAATCTTTACGAAACAATCCAAAACCAGGACGGGTATCGCGGTATTTTTGCACCTAATACTTTGATGCACCGATACTTGATTGAAGATATACCGATGAGCATGGTGCCATTGGCTTCATTGGGAAAACAACTGGGAATGCCGGTTGATGGGATGGAAAGTTTCATCAAACTTGCCAATATTGCTCATAACACTGACTACTGGCAGATTGGCCGTACAATGCGGAAAATGGGAATCGCACATCTTGGCAAATATGAGCTGCTTGATTATTTCAGACAAGGCACGGAAAAGTTGGTCGCAGAACGAAGGAAGACGCAACCGGTTTATCAAAGAATACCGTTTGCCGAACCACCTGCGATAGGTGGATGATGCAACAAATATCAGGTTAGAGAAAGCAGAAATACTAGTGACCTTGGGAAAATGCCAAGGTCACTATTGATAATCAGATTAACGGACTTCTTACACAGATGCTGCTCCATAGCATGTATAATTAGTGTCAGGAAGGAAAAAGCGTTCCCGCAAAAAGGTGAAAACTTGTTTCCTCAGGAGAATTCAAATGGCACACCTTGTTTTGATAGATAATGATAATTTCGATGAACGGGAAATAATCAACCATGTCTATTATGGCAACATGAAGAAAATTAATTGGCAATTCATACGACATTCGAGCAATTGGAGGCCGCCAACCGATATTTTCGAAACAGAGGAAAATATGATTGTTCGGGTTGAAGTAGCGGGTATGGACCCAAAAGATTTCAACATTTCGTTGGATCGCAGAAAATTATCAATACAAGGCGTGCGGCAGGATACTATCGGGAAACGTGCTTACCAGCAAATGGAGATACATTTTGGGAAATTTGCAATGGAGATAGAAATTTCATGTGAGGTCATACCGAATCGCGTTCGTGCAAACTACAAAAACGGGTTTCTGTTGGTTATCTTGCAAAAACAATTGCCAGAACAAATACGAATAGAAAACGAAACTATTTAATTCGGAAAGATTAAAAACTGAATGATAACAATATGGAAAAAGAAAAGAAAGTGCAAGAAATAATCCCAACCGTTGTTGAAAATCAAGAAACGCCTGAAGAAAAAAAAGGCGGAACAGAGCAACCGCAGCTATCGAATCCGGCACCTGAATTTCCGGAGGAGATACCTATATTGCCATTGAGAGGATTGGTTGTTTACCCTGAAACTGCTGTGCCATTGACGATTGGCCAACCGCGCTCAATTCGTTTGATTGACGATGTCATGGCTAACGATGACCGGTTGATTGGGCTTGTTGCATCAAGAAAGCCTGAGCTGGAAACGCCCGGGCCTGATGATTTGTATCGTGTAGGAACTGTTGCTACGGTTCATAGATTGTTCAGGGCACCGGATGGCACTATTAGACTATTGATCCAGGGTACAAGAAGGTTTAGGATAGATTCGTTTCTTGATGAAGAACCATACCTGAAAGCACGAATTACAGCAATTCCGGAAACAGTCGACGAAACACTTGAGGTCGAGGCATTAGCACGGAACGCGAGAGAACAGTTCGCACACATTGCGGAGATGGTGCCATCCATCCCAAGAGAATTGATTGAATCAATCCTTTCGCTAGAAAATCCGTTACAGGTCGTTTATACAATTGCCAATTTCCAGCGGATGGAATTGGAAGACTCGCAAGAAATACTTGAACTGGATTCGGTCGAAGAAAAATTACACAAGCTTGTTGGATTATTGGCGCATGAAATCGAGGTTCTCGAAATTGGGCAAAAAATCCAGAATGAAGCCAAGTCTGAAATCGAGAAGGTACAGCGAGAATATTTTCTGCGGGAACAGCTGAAAGCCATACGAAAAGAGCTAGGTGAAGAAGACGAAAAAACCGCTGAAATTGATGAATTCCGAAAGCGAATTCAAGATGCAAATATGCCGGAAGAGGCAGAAAAGCAAGCAAAGCATGAACTGGATCGGTTATCAAGGCTTCCGGTTGCTGCTGCTGAATATGGCGTAATCCGCACCTATCTTGATTGGCTTGTATCACTGCCGTGGTCCAAAACGACCAAAGACAATCTGGATATCAAACATGCCAGAAAAGTTCTCGATAAAGATCATTATGGTTTGGAAGATATCAAAGAAAGAATTATTGAATTTCTTGCCGTTAGAAAAATGAAGCTTGAAAGGCAGGATGAGGTCGAGAAAGAATATAAAGATTCGATTAGAAGGATACGCGAGGGTGTTATTTTATGTTTCGTAGGCCCTCCCGGTGTCGGGAAGACTTCTTTGGGAAGATCGATAGCCCATGCAATGGGCAGAAAGTTCATCAGAATATCGCTAGGCGGCGTTAGAGACGAAGCTGAAATACGCGGGCATCGCCGCACTTATATCGGTGCTATGCCAGGCAGGATATTGCAGGCAATCCGTCGGGCAGAATCCAGAAACCCTGTTTTCATGCTCGATGAAATTGATAAACTGAGTACAAGCTTCCAGGGGGATCCGGCTTCTGCTTTACTGGAAGTATTGGATCCTGAGCAAAATGTTGAGTTTAGAGATCATTATCTCGAAGTGCCTTTTGACTTGTCGCAAGTGATGTTTATTACTACTGCAAATTGGCTTGAATCAATTCCGGGACCCTTACGGGACCGAATGGAAATTATCACACTCTCCGGATATACGGAAAACGAAAAAGTAAAAATAGCCAAAATGTATCTCATCCCTCGACAGAAAAAAGAAAGCGGATTGTTGAAGAACGAAATCCAATTTGAAGAGGAAAGTATTCGGGAGATAATCCGGTACTATACACGGGAAGCCGGAGTGCGAAGCCTCGAAAGGGAAATCGGGGCAATTTGCAGGAAGGTTGTAACGAAAATAGTGGATGGTGAGAATATACATGTCAGAATCACCCCTAATCGCGTGAAGGAATATCTGGGACGCAAGAAGTATTATGGCACAGAAGAAATCATCGAACGCACATCAATCCCCGGTGTGGCTGCCGGTTTGGCATGGACGCCAACAGGCGGTGATGTTTTATACATAGAAGCAACAAAGATGCCTGGCAGGAAAGGGTTTCAGATGACTGGACAGCTTGGAGATGTAATGCAGGAATCTGCAAAAGCTGCTTTGTCTTATGTGCGCTCGCGTGCTGAAAAATTAGGCCTTGATCCAAACTTTTTCGATGACATAGACGTACACCTTCATATCCCTGCCGGAGCGCAACCAAAGGATGGCCCTTCTGCCGGTGTTACCATCGCAACGGCATTGGTTTCTTTGTTCACAGGCAGACCTGTAAAGAATAATCTTGGGATGACAGGAGAAATTACATTACGCGGGCAAGTGCTGCCGGTCGGTGGAATCAAGGAAAAAATCCTTGCTGCGCATAGATTTGGAATGAATACGATCATTCTGCCAAAAAGGAACAAAGCAGATTTGGAAGATTTGCCGGAAGAAGTCAAAGAAAAGATCAAATTTATCTTTGTGAAGACTGTCGATGAAGTTTTGGATGCTGCTCTGGAGAAGAAAAAAAGTAACGGAAAAAACAAAAAAAGAAATGGAAATCAGAAAAGACGATAGTATCATTTTATGATAGTATTGTTGAATATTGGGACTGCGATGAACAAAGTATTTATGGTTGATGATGATCCGGTAATGCTGGATTTGTTAAAAACATTATTGACAATGGATGGCTTTCAGGTAATGACAGTAGCACGTGATGAAGATATTGTAAATAAAATATCTTCCTATAAACCTGATCTCGTCTTGTTGGATGTGTTTATCAAAAACAGAAACGGGAATGAGGTCAATGGCTTTGATATTCTTAAAAAAATCAAAGCGAATATAAGTCTGAGTTCAGTCAAGGTTATCATGACATCGGGGATGGATTTCAGGCAGCAAAGTATTGAAAATGGTGCGAATGCTTTTGTGTTGAAGCCATTTATGCCGGATGAATTAATTAAAATAATTAGAGATTGTTTGCAATGATGACGAGAATAAAAACGAATCAGGAAACGGGGGAGAAGAATATTGGAGATAAATGTGGTTAGAAAAAAAAACAATAAGAAGATGAATTGGTATAACATCGATTTGCACATCCATACGCCTGCATCATCTGATTATCAGCAGAATGGAGTTACCTATTTGGATATCTTGAAAACTGCTGAGAAAAAAGGTGTCGATGCGATTGCATTTACCGACCATAACACGGTTTCAGGTTATCGAAAGATGCTCGAAGAAATCGAACAGCTTGAAATGCTGGAAAGACTTGATCGGTTATTGCCACAAGAGAAGGAAAGATTAGAGGAATACCGGCGGCTTTTGAAAAAAATCGTTGTTTACCCGGGGGTGGAATTTACAGCGACATTTGGCTTCCATATCCTTGGAATATTCTCACCTAACAAACCCATACGCGAAATAGAGCATATTCTCTTGAATTTAAATATACCGCCTGACCAGCTGGATTTGGGTTCTGTGACTGTTGGCGCGACAGCCGATGTGTTAACGGTGTATCGTGAAATCAATCAGTCGGGTGGTTTGGTGATTGCTGCGCATGCGAATACCAATCATGGCGTTGCTATGCGCGGTTTCCCAATTGGCGGGCAGACAAAGATTGCTTACACACAGGATCAAAATTTACATGCCTTGGAAGTCACGGATCTTGAAAGCAAAGGGAAGCGGTCAACGATTACATTTTTTAATGGATCGAAACCTGAATATCCGCGAAGAATGCATTGTA
>CAYWFK010000094.1:0-7298 GCA_964457375.1 uncultured Anaerolineales bacterium | reverse complement strand
GTTTCTTTCGACGGTGTTTTCGAACACCGCGCGAAAAGTGCTATTTGTTGTCAAACATGGCTGGCATCTTTTTTATTTTCAAAATAGCAATGTTTGCAAAACCGCATGTGTTTATTAGTAAAAAAATTAAGCCATCAGTGAACATGAAAATGCAGGGAACAAGTTACCTAATAGTTTATACTTGCTATTTTCTTCTTATCAAGGGTATGAATTAAAGAATGCTGGTCATTTACAATAAATTACAAACTATAATAAATAAATTAATTAAAATAAATTGATGAAATATCGTTTCTGCCCAACAGTTATGTTAATTCTGTGTGGTGCAGGATATGGTATCATCATTCTGATGTTTACCTATTTTTGTAAAGATAAACTGTGTGCATGTTTTAGAGTTTAGGAAGGTCTATGAAAAACAAAATTGCTATTATTCTACTATTTAGTATTTTTATTCTGTATTTTCTTATTGATAAGGGGACTGCAGTGGGAGTTTCTCCGGTACAGGCGGCAAGCGGAATTATCGAAGCACCTGAAGGTAACGATTTTGCTACGATCGAATTAGGAAATCCATGGGATATGGATTCGATTACTGATATATCCAGAGGGTTTAATGGCGATTTATTCCATATCAGGAATTTTTTCGTCTCCAATGGTGTGTTTTCTGGGCAATCGACGGATTCGTATGCATCTTTTTATGTTTTGCATCCTGGTTATTTGCCCGGTATGCGGTCAGGGACTATCGGGTTTCTCCATCCGATCAATCCAAATAAATATTCCTGTGTATATGTTGCATCTTATGTTCCTCAAGCTTCGGCAATACACTATCATTGGTTTAGCTGGGTAAAGGATATGCATTTGACGGAAGGGGGGGGGTACACGTATGGAATGCGATTAAACACAAATCGGTGGATGCTATATAGTTACAATCTTGCGACGTGGCCGCACGAAGCTGATGAGGAATGGACTTTGCGCCAGTGGCAAGGGCTTCGTTTAATTGTGACGGATCAGACTTGGACGAATTTTCAGGTGGATTGGGTGCGTTTGACAGATTGTAACCCTGTTCTGGTAACGATTGCTGGTTTAACATTTGGAAACCAGTATGATCTCTGGATTGGGCATGGAAACCCGGAGCGACAAATTCTCGCAGCTTCGGGCATTTCACCCGATAATAATGGCAGGTTACACTTTGACGTGCAAGGGATTGAACCCGATATTTACACTTATTATGTTAAGCAAGGGAACAATATTGTCAAGCAAGGCAAGCTGATTATTCATGCAAAACCTGTTCCAGAGTTTGTCAGCCCGTCGCCTATAACAGGTGAAGAATACAGCGAATGGGCGGGGAATTCCTGGGATCTATCTGCGCCTAATGATATTGCCGCAGTTTACTGTGCTGAATGGAATTTTGATGCGGGTGTTTTGAACGTTTATACGAGGCCGGGCTCTCAACAACCGAAAAAATGCAAGGGGCTTGGTGATGCAAAAGAAGCAGACCCAAAAATTTATCTCAATTCACCCCGTTCTGTAGACATTTCCACTTACCGTTATTTGGCTTTCCGTCAATATATCGGCGGACCTTGGCAGCTGCCAGCAAAAGGTATGGTTGTGCGCTGGATTTGGCGTACAGTTAATCCGAACGATCCTAGTAAATACTGTGAGTATGTTTCACCTGAAGTGGTGTTGGATGTCGGCTGGCGCACTTATTGGACAGAACTTTACGATACATTCAACGGTTTACCGGTGGAAACTGGAGGAACCTCTTGTCCCCAGAATATTCATTGGAAAGACCAGCACAACGCTTTATTGTATTTTCGCATTGATCCTAACGAAAATATTACCAACGAAACGTTTCACCAGAAGTTTGACTGGATTGGGTTGTACAAGATGGATAGTGTGGAAAAAGGTCACTACTATTATGTTCGGATTTCTCTAAACAAGAGACCTGAAACACTTGTTAATATGCATTTGTATTACACTGATAATTTATCAAACCCAAAGAAGTATTCTGCTCAGGGAGAATTTACAGCTGGTTTGTCACAGTATTCTTCTGTTTCCTCGGATCTTGAAAATCCTCCGCAAGCGATTTATCGTTTGTTTGTTCCCATGGTGTTTTCTGATTTCATCACTGTGCCCAATTTGATCACCTTTCGCTGGAATACGGCAAGTGTGGCGCCCGGGATATATTATATTTGTACAGAAAGTCACGATGGTTTTAATCAAAGCTTGTATTGCAGCAAAGCACCTGTAGTTGTTTCAAGCCCTTGAAATTTGCGGTGGAGTCTTTTAATCGTGGCAAGCAAACACAGGAAAGTCTATTATTAAGAATGTTCTTTAGGAGTACATGAGGAATTTGCAGGGATAAATAATACAGTGAATTGTTATATTTATTACTGTTGCTTGCTTTTTACATGACTTGGAAAAACAATTTTCTCATTGTAAGTACCAGAAAACTCGTAGGGCGGTATGCTTGATTCCTCCATCTATTATGCTCCGGGATCAACTATTTTTCCATTTATATAATAAGTGGTTGTTTGCATAAATACCGTGGTTTCGAAAAAATTCGATGTATCGTTTGATGATTCGATTTAAAACTTTTTTCATCTACCATGAAAATCACGATAGACGGGCATGCGTTGGTCATTAGCAAGGCGGAAAAGGTAAAAAGGTTGGATAAAGAAATCCAAAAGATGACAATACAGCAGTACACGGTGATATAATTTAATAGAGTAAGGGGGAATATTCGGCAAGGAAAGTTAGGAAAATACAGCGGCAAGTGGTCAAGGAACGAACCATCGGAATAGCAAAATTCACCAGTATGCCAAAGTTAAAACGGTAAGAACGTGTCGAGTTTACAGGTTGTTTCTTAAAGGTCTGTCGAAGCGATGCAGGAAGCGATAAAAAGAGCCTCCCCACCTTTGTTTCAGCGTGCAATATTTGGCGACAAAGGGCGGGCATGGCGTATATGACGTTATCGCTTTGGACAACTGCCAGCTTGGATAACTGCAATGCAAGCGCTCCAAACAGGTGCTCCAACAACCTGCCAGGTCGATGCGTGAGGGATGTGCTCATGATCCTATCGTCAGGACTATCGGGCTTTTTCTCTTAGATGAACGCCTGTAAGGAATTGAAGCGGTATCGTTCAACGGAGGCATGTGATGAAAACCATTATTTTTGTATTCATTCTTGTTCTGGCTATGCTGATTTCAAGCCTGGGGGTAGGAGGTGCTGCTCAGGCGGCAGTACCTGTGAATAACCGGAGTGACATTGTGCCGGTTCCTGTTGCCGATGCGGTGAACGATGGCGATAGTGTAGCGATGGATGCGATATCCCCTGATTCTGTCGACTTGCCTTCCGGCGTTTCTGTTGACTGGTGGGCTGCGGTGCAGGAAAACATTGCCCGTTCCGAGTACCGGATCACCTGGCAGGAACATACTTTTCTGAATGATATCGACGCAGCCTACCAAGCCCCTAATCGTGCCCAAAACCTGCGTACTTACTTTACCGCCAAGGGAATTCGCGTCATTCCGCGCACATTTGCCGGTGAGACGCCACCCTGGGAATGGGCGGTGACTCTTAAACGCTATGGCTATGCAACGACTGCACTCGAGACAAATGCCGATGGTATGCAGCTCATCAAATCTCCTGTCCACACCGTTGCGGACAAGAATAGTTTCGAGTACCAATATTCCAATCTTTCCTCTCCAATCACCGAATGGTACCAAAATGAAGCGCGCGGTCTCGAGCAGGGATTCACGCTCCATGCACCACCACAGGGGACTGGGAATGAAATCGTCCTTGAATTGGCTCTCGACGGCGGGCTTACCCCTCATCTGGCTTCTGATGGGGAAGCAATCGAGTTCACTACTTCTCTTGGAACAACCGTCCTGCGATACGGCGAACTGCATGCCCGCGACGCATCCGGAAGAGCCTTGCCTGCCCGTCTTTCCCTTTCAATCGGGAAAAATGGCAGCGCTTTGGACGTAATCCGCATCGTTATCGATCCTGCCGGTGCTGTCTATCCTGTCACTGTGGATCCTCTGGCTACCACACCCGGCTGGTCTGTCGAAAGCGACCAGGCCGGTGCAAATATGGGCTGGTCAGTTGGAAAAGCCGGGGACGTGAACGGTGACGGGTTCGATGATATTATCGTCAGTGCATACACCTATAACGGCAGTGCCGGGCAAGCCGCAGGACGGGTTTATGTTTATTACGGTTCGCCTGCCGGTCCATCTGATACTGATGTCTGGATTGTCGAAGGGGATCAGGCTTTCGCAGCGCTGGGATCGTCGGCAGGCTCCGCAGGGGATGTAAACAACGATGGCTATGATGACGTTATTATCGGCGCTGAACTTTACAGCAATGGTGAGCAGCACGAGGGAAGAGCTTACCTTTATTATGGCTCTCCCGCCGGGCTTGGCGATACTCCGGCATGGCATACCGAGAGCAACCAGACTGATGCTCATTTTGGCTCATCGTCCGGGACGGCGGGCGATGTGGACGGGGACGGTTACGATGACGTTATTATCGGTGCACGTTACTATGACCATGGCCAGACGAACGAAGGACAGGTTTATGTTTATCATGGTTCGGCCAGTGGGCTTTCCACTACTCCGGCCTGGACTGCCGAGGGTGATTTGGCTAACATCAACTTCGGTTACACGGTTGGTACAGCCGGGGATGTCGACAATGATGGTTATGATGATGTGGTCATTGGCGCCTACAACTCATCCGGCGCCACGAAGTACCGGCTCTGTGTTTATCACGGTTCATCGGGAGGCTTGGCTGCTACCCCCGGTTGGACGCTTGAAACCAGCCTGTCTACCGGGCTTGGAAGTGCGGTGGCATCGGCGGGAGATGTGAACGGCGATGGTTATGATGATGTCATCGTCGGGGAACCTTATTATCCTGTTTCGACTACTGTAAAAGGGCGGGTTACCATCTTCGATGGTTCGGCAGCCGGTTTGGTGGTGACTGCAACCCAAGCGATTACAGACAATCAGGATGCTTATTTTGGGTATTCGGTTGGAACAGCAGGGGACGTAAACGGTGACGGTTACAGCGATGTCATCGTGGGTGCTCCCCATTACGAATTTGGCGGGGCACATAAAGGCCGGGTAGCCATTTACTACGGATCTGCAAGTGGTTCCTCCTCCGCGCCCGACTGGACCGCCGACGGTGACCAGGACGGCGCAGAGTTTGGCGGCAGGGTGGGCACTGCCGGCGATGTCAACGGTGATGGACAGATAGAAGCCATCGTCGGTGCGCGTCTCTACAATCACAGCGAGAATGATGAAGGGCGGACTTTCATTTACCATGTTGCGGCTGATGGAACACCGCACCCCTTTGCCGACTGGATATCCGAAGGGGATAAGGATGATGCCAAATTCGGTTACACACTGGCTGCAGCGGGAGATGTGAATGACGATGGATTTGCCGATGTCATCGTAGGTGCCCCAAGATACAGCGATAGTTATGATTCTCAGGGAGCAATCTTTTTATATTACGGTTCAGCGGATGGGCTTCCCGTCACTGCCAGCTGGCGTATAGAAGGTTCCCACACCGTAGCGGGTTTGGGTGCTTCGCTGGGCGCAGCCGGCGATGTAAACAATGATGGCTATGATGATTTGCTCATCGGACAAGGTTATCCGAAAAAGGTGTATGTTTTCAATGGTGCTTCTACCGGATTATCCTTTGTGCCTTCGCAGACGATCACATCCACGGCGGTGCTACATAGTCGTTTTGGGGAATCGCTGGGCACGGCAGGAGATGTGAACGGCGATGGTTATGATGATGTAATCATCGGTGCACCAGGTTATGGAACGCATTTTCAAGGCAGGGCGTATGTTTATTATGGCTCGGTAACTGGCCTATCCACTACTCCGGCGTGGTCAGCTGGAAGTAACCAGGACAACGCTAACTTCGGTGCCTCTGTGGGAACAGCCGGAGATGTCAACGGTGATGGTTATGATGACATTATTGTCGGTATGCCTAATACTTTACCGGGGGCTGCCTTTGTGTATTACGGTTCTGCCAGCGGTTTGCCGGCCACTCCTGATTGGAATGTTGAGAGCGGCCAGGCGCAGAGCAAATTTGGTAGTGCAGTAGGGACGGCGGGAGACGTGAATGGTGACGGGTACAGTGACATCGTTGTCGGTGCTCCCGGATATGACCATGGCCAAACAAACGAGGGACGTGTCTATGTCTATCAGGGTTCAGCAGGCGGGCTTTCGTTAACTGCTGCCTGGAGTGCTGAGAGCGATGATGCCGAGTCCCAATATGGCTACTCAGTGGGGACAGCAGGAGACGTAAATGGTGACGGGTACAGTGACGTCATCGTGGGGGCATACTTTTTCGGTGATAATGGGGCGGCTTTCCTGTATACAGGCTCTGTGTCAGGGCTTTCAGATGCGGCTGCCTGGAGCACTGAGGGCGACGGGGCGGACCCATGGTTTGGCTTTGCGGTCGGGACAGCGGGAGATGTGAATGGTGACGGGTACAGTGATGTCATCGTGGGTGCTCCGGAGTATGGCAGTGGCCATGCTCATCATGGGGCGGCTTATGTGTATTACAGTTCAGCGAACGGGCTCCGCAATCCTCCTGGCTGGAGCAGCAGCGGTAAACAAGCAAATAGCTACTTTGGTGCTTCTGTGAGTACAGCCGGCGATGTGAATGGTGATGGTTACTCTGATATTCTCGTTGGAGCGCCATGGTATGACGAGAACCAAAACGATGTCGGGGCTGCTTTTCTGTATCCGGGTTCGGCTGCGGGGCTGCCGATAACGGCAACCTGGATGATTACCGGCAGCCTTGCAGGGGCACGTCTGGGTTACGCTCTGGGGCTGGCCGGAGATGTGGACGGAGACGGGTTCGCGGATGTCATCGTAGGTGCGCCCGGTTACGATGATGTTGGCGCTGCTTTTCTGTATTCCGGATCGGCCTCCGGGCTTTCCATCTCTGCTTCCTGGGTGATTACCGGCGGGCAGACCGGGGCGGAGTTGGGCTTTGCCGTAAGCACCGCCGGCGATGTCAATGGCGATGACTACTCGGATATCCTTGTCGGTGCTCCCGGTTATGACAACGGGCAAAGTGATGAAGGACGGGTATTTGTCTATCACGGCTCCTCATCCGGGCTGATGGCTGCTGCTTCCCGGACGTTCGAGAGCGACCAGGCTTACGCCCGCTTTGGCTATGCTTTGGGTACTGCCGGAGATGTGGATGCTGATGGCTTTTCAGATGTTCTTGTCGGGGCACCATATTACGATGCCGGTCAGACGAATGAGGGACGAGCTTATCTTTTCCGG
>CAYWFK010000093.1:0-7429 GCA_964457375.1 uncultured Anaerolineales bacterium | reverse complement strand
GGGATGACAGGCAAGGAAGTGACAACGGACGATCTGATTTTGCAATCCGAGCGCGTCTACAACTTCCAGCGGGTTTTCAACCTGCGGATGGGTTTTGGCACACGCGAACACGATTACCCGCCCTATCGCGCCATGGGACCGGTAACCGTCGACGAATACGAATCCCGCGCCGACTTCTACGACAGACAGCTGAAAGAAAATTTGGGAATCGACCCGGCTTCTCTTTCCACACCGGAAAAAGTCGCCCGCATGCGGCAATACCGCGAAGACCAGTACGAAAAATTACTGGATGCCGTCTATGCCCGCCGCGGCTGGGATGAAAACGGTATTCCAACACTCGATACCCTCCACCGCCTGGAAATCGATTTACCCGAAGTCGTTTCAGCCCGCGAACAGGCAATGGCAAATCGCTAGAACAGCCGTACACTTCCGGATATTTACCGAACCGACTGACCCCGAAGTCACCCGACCCGGGGTCAGTCTTTTCTTACCGGCTATCTCCCCATCATGAAGAACATCCATAACCGATCAATTCTTCATTGCAACAGTCAAAACCCGGCAGCCAAATACTTGAATTTCCTTGCAGAATCGCTATAATAAAATTGGCTTTCTTGGCAGCAATACACTCCCCTCAATCTTGACTTATTCCCTTTCACCCTTCGCATCGACCTTTCGGATGCGTCAGGGACTGATGCGAAGCTGCTTTTACGATTGGTGATGTGAATTTCAGCGGAATAATTCCTGTTCGTTCAACGGCAGACACTATCAGATTGTCTGCACGAAAACAGGGTTTAAGAGAGAGGAGCCCCCAAATGAAAAAACAAATCTATCTATCAACTTTTGCTATCTTTTTGGCTGTATTCATGCTCCTTTGGTTCACCATGGTCATCATGGCAGCACCATCCGGCAGCGCAATCCGCTTCACGCATAACAACAAGGCTATCCGGGAGCAAAATTTGCCGCAATTAGGCTCGAACGCCCTTGCCTCCGGAGAAATCTTCACGGTAACTTCGAACAGTGATACCTCCGACAGCAACCCGGGTGATTGCGTTTGTAAAACAGCAGGCAATGTCTGCACCCTGCGCGCTGCCATCCAGGAAGCAAATGCCTGTTCGAGTTGGCAAGTCATCAAGTTTGCCCATCCGATGACCATCAAACCTTTATCGCAGCTGGATACCCTGACAGACGATAGAACATACATTAGCGCCCAGGACCAAATGGTGCCCGCCTTTGGCACCAAAAGACCCGGCGTCATTCTGGACGGGAGCAATTCAATCGGCACCGGCTTCGTGGTTCACAGCTCCCACAATCTCATCCGCGGATTGACAATCATGCGTTTCTCCCATAATGGCATCGTGCTGGAAAGCGGTGCACAGCACAACACAATCAGCGATAACGTCGTTTCAGCAAATGGCTGGAACGGCATTTACCTGCATGGTACAAACACATCCTACAACTATTTCCTAAAAAACAAAGTCGGCACAAACCCAATCGGCGAGGGTTCATCGTTCGGCGGCATCTCGAATTGGGGAAACGGGCACCATGGCATCAGTGTTTGGGACGGGAAAAGAAATCGCGTCAACAACAACCTTGTTGCCAATAACGGCTGGAGCGGAATCACTTTCGACAACGCCGTTAACAGCACTATTGCCTCGAATATCATCGGATTTGATTTCTTCGGAAAACCTTTAGGAAATCATGCTTACGGTATTCACATCGGAAACGGCACAAAATTCCTGATAGCTGTGCGCAATACTATCGCTTACAACCGGCGAGGAATTTATGTGAATCACGGCCATAACTTGCTCATCCAGTTCAACCAGATTTTTTCGAACACAACAACGACGGAGCACGGTGCTGGGATCATGCTGGCTGACAGCATCAATATCAGCATTCGATACAATAATATTCTAAGTAATACAGCGCTTATTGGCGGGGGAATTGCTGCTGAAGGGAATACGACACAAGCCAGTATCTTGTCAAATACCATTCGAAACAACATTGCCCACAACCCTTTGCCCCCCGGAAATTATGGCGGGGGCGGCATTTATGCATACAAGGTAAACAAAATAGATATCGACTTCAATCACATTATCAGCAACTCTGCCAAAGGGAATTATGGCACAACACCTTTCATCTATGGTGGTGCTATCTATTTAAAACAAATCAACCTCGCAAATATCAACAACAACGAAATTCGGCGAAATACCGTTGTCGGGCACGATGGGCAAGGCGGTGCAGTATGCATCAAGGGCGGGAACACTATCCATATTAACAGAAATAAATTTCTCGACAACCGGATTGACACAGTCGATGTCGACAGCAGCGCCCTATACATCTCCGTAACTTCTCCTATACTGCCTCCAGTAATCGACGCGAACTGGTTTTTCGACAATAAATACGGTTTCCATACGATCTTCATCCATTCGAACAGAAGTGTCAATATCCTTAACAACTTGCTTACACACAATCACGACTTGCATACACTCTATTTGCATGTACCGACCAATACCGTTAAAATATACAACAATACAATCGCCTATAACGACAAGTCGGGGATCACTGTCAGCTCAGGTGATATCGCTTTGCACAACAATATCATTACCTCCAACGGGAAGTATGGGATTGAATTGCAAACACCTTCCGCCACCATCAACCAGAAATCGAACAATGATGTATGGAACAATTCCCTCGGTCCTTCATCCAACCACAGTTTGACCTTCTTCATGTCCAAAGACCCTGAATTTCTCGATGCCTCTGCCAACCAGTACGCCTTGCGAATCAATTCACCCTGTCTCGATACCGGAGACGCATTACACATGACTGTATTTTCCTACAACAATATCCGGCGCCCGCAAGGAGCAGGTCCCGATATTGGCGCCTACGAGATGGTGCGCGAATTCATCCCGCTTATCGAGCGATAATCAGGTTGCCGGCATTTCCAACCATGCATCGGGTAAAGGTTACCCGCCCGTAAATACAGAAGGCTCATCCATCAGGTTGTCGCTGCTTTCCGCAATTGTGCTCTCCGGCATGGTTGCGGATGGCAGCGCAATAGGCTGTCATTGAATTACGCCGTCCGTTTGCATACAGGCAAAATCCAGATAACATAGTCCATTTGTCGCAGCGTAACAGTCAGAATAGTATGATATGATTAACAAAGCACAAGATAAAACAGTGCCATTCTATTTCTCAAGCATCCTCTCAACGCTCCCGATTACCTGAACAAACATTCATTCGAACACATCATTTCATCCGAACCGGTCAGGATACGATGAAAGCATAATGATAATGGGGAAAACAAGCAGTCCGCATTAGTACGTGTTGCACCGCCGGGATTCTATTTAATTATCGACGAGCATTGTTCGAGAGGAGAACCATCCATGAAGAAAAGATTGGCAACCGCCACAATTGGTGTACTTCTGACTGCGTTCCTGCTCCTGAGAGGGACGATGAGCATCATGGCAAAACCGCTTGCATCCCCCCGCTCACAATTCGGGCAGCGTATGCCGGCAGCAAGCTTGCCTCAAATGAACCAGGCCCCTGCATCCGGAGAAACCTTCACGGTAACTTCGAACAGTGATGCCTCCGACAGCAACCCGGGTGATTGCATTTGCAAAACGTCAGGCAATGTCTGCACCCTGCGCGCAGCCATTCAGGAAGCAAATGTCTGTTCAGGCTGGCAAGTCATCAAGTTTGCCCACCCGATGACCATCCAGCCTTTATCGCAGCTGGATACCCTGACAGACGACAAAACAGACATCAACGCACTGGATCAAATGGTGCCTGCCTTTGGCACTACCAGACCCGGCGTCATTCTGGACGGGAACAATTCAATCAGCAACGGCTTTGTGATTCACGGTTCCCGCAACCTCATCCGCGGTTTGACAATCATGCGTTTCTCCCATTATGGCATTTTGCTGGAAAGCGGTGCGCAGCACAACGCAATCAACAATAACGTTGTTTCGGCAAACGGCCAGAACGGTATTTACCTGCACGGCACAAACACATCCTACAACAACATCATTCAAAACAAAGTCGGCACGAACCCAATCGGCTCAGGCACATCGTTTGGTGGTATCTCGAATTGGGGAAATGGCCACCACGGCATCAGTGTTTGGGACGGGAAAGAAAACAACGTAAACAACAACCTGGTTGCCGATAACGGCTGGAGCGGCATCACCTTCGACAATGTCAAAAAAGGCACCATTGGCACGAATATCATCGGGGTAACCTTCGACAGAAAACCATTAGGAAACCATGCCTACGGAGTACACATCGGCAACGGTGCTACTGATATGGTCATAGCCTACAATCAAATTGGGAACAATCGGCGCGGAATTTACATCACGGGGAACAGCCGCGCAACCATCGAGCATAACTTCATTTTCTCGAATACAACATCATCCCAAAAGGGTGGCGGAATCATGGCTGACAGCAACAGCACTGTGATCATCCGTTACAACAACATATTCAGAAACACTGCCACATCCGGGGGCGGAATTGCCATCGCAGGGCTTTCATCCGTTGGCGTTTACACCAATACAATTGAGCACAACCATGCCTATAAAACGACAAGCGGAGGTTCCATCGATGGCGGAGGCATCTCCGCAGACCACGCTCAATTTGCCTGGTTGATCAACAACCGCATTCTCAGCAATACGGTTACCGGTGTTTACACAAACCATCCCTCTGCCAGGGGAGGAGGAGTCTATTTTTACGGGATCACGTCCGGCTTCGTTTATTCCTGTGAGATAAGGGGAAATTCCGTCAGGGGGAATAATGGCGGCGGCGGCGGTATTTTATCTTTCCTCGGAAAACACATCTTTATTAGTAACAACAAAATTATTAATAACAGTACGAACACTGCCAGCTACGACGGAAGCGGAATCGATGTCGTCCATACTGACAACACAGGCAGCTTAACCATTGAAAAGAACTGGGTGGAAGGCAACCATGGCGGGGATGGTGCAATTTTCGTCTTCAACAGTAATCGAATCCTGATTGAAAACAACGTGATCGTCAACAATTCATACACCGGGGTATCCTTCCGTTCGAACACAAGCCCCCTCACGATGACACACAACACAATCGTAAACAATACTTATGGTATCACCTTAAAAAGCACCAACCTGGTATTAGCCAATTCGATTGTCGTTTCCAACCACATGTATGGCATATATTTCGTGGATTCGTCTGCGTCTGTACCTATAAGCGAACACAACGATGTATGGGGCAATACCAGCGGTGGTTCAAACAAACCGATGAGTTTCTTTCAGACTCAAGACCCGTTATTCTTCGATGTGCCGGCCAAACAATACGAATTACGCAATGGCTCTCCCTGCATCGATACCGGTTCGACAACCTACACATCCTTCAAATCCTACACCGATCTCAAACGCCCGCAAGGGGCGGGCCCCGATATCGGCGCCTATGAAATGCTGCACGAATTCATCCCGCTAATCGAGCGATAACCAATTTCTTCCCCGACACTCCCGCATCACCAACCAAAAGGCATCCTGTTAATCGAGCAGGATGCCTTTTTTTGAGTTCATTCTTTTTGAAGGATAATGACATTTAGATTGATGTTTACTTAATACGTATTAATAGTGCTAATTCTCTGTTATAATGCTCCCCGCTGGCGAACAATCAGGTAGTCTACCTTTATTCTATCATCCCCCTGGTTGTTTCCAACATATTATTTATTATTGGAGAAAATTGATGAAGAAACACATAGTATCCCTGGCGGGAGCGGTTTTTACCGCGCTCCTGCTCCTTGGGTTCACGCTGGAAATTGGGGCAGCGGCTCAGGGAAAAGTAACACCTCCCCAATACGGGAAACGAAACAACCTCAATCCGGTTACAAAAGGGGTCAATCTTCCGGGAAACCCATCGACAAGCACCACAACATTCGCAGTAGACACCAACAGCGACACAACTGACAATCATATCGGAGACTGCACATGCAGCACAGCAAACGGAAAGTGCTCGCTGCGGGCAGCCATTCAGGAAGCAAACGCCTGTACCGGCGGGCAAACGATTGTCTTCTCACAGGCATTGACGATTACACCCGTCAAATCCTTACCCGTTCTTACCGACAATGGTACTATCATCGACGCTTCAAGCCAATCTGTCACGGCAAACGACGTTGATGTACCCGGAGTCATTCTTGACGGGAACAACCGTATCGACAACGGCTTGATTATTCATGGCAATGACAACGTGATTCGCGGCTTGACCATACTGCACTTCAAGCATAATGGCCTCCTGCTGGAAAACGGCGCACAGCGCAACACGATTACCGAAAACGTCATTTCTGCCAACGGGAAACACGGGGTCTACATTCACGAAAGCAATACATCCGAAAACACGATCACCCAAAACAAAGTGGGGACAAACCCAATCGGTAACGGGGCAGCTTTTGCCGGAATCACCAGCTGGGGAAACGGGAAACATGGCATTTACGTTAGGGATGGCGATAATAACCATGTAACCAAAAACCTGGCAAGCAATAACGGTTTAAGCGGAATCGGTTTCGAAATTACCAACAAGAGCAAAGCTTTGGAAAATCAAATCGGTGTAGACAAAGACGGCAACGCCCTCGGGAACGCTTCCTTCGGCATCTATGTCGGAGAAGCAGCCAAGGACCTTGAAATCATCTCCAACACGATTGCCAACAGCAAACACGGCGTCTATATCACTACGGCAACCCGCGTAACTCTGGAACACAATAAAATCTACTCCAACACAACCCTGACTGAAAACGGCGGCGGAATCTTCGTCAACGATACCGCTTCCACAGTCATCCGTTTCAACAATATCATCAGCAACACCGCGGTATCCGGAGGTGGTATCGCCATCGAAGGACATTCGAATGCATCCGTTTATACCAATACCATTCAAGGGAATTCGGCTATCAACAACTCAGACAGTTCCCTTCACGGTGGTGGTGGTGTATACGCCAGACATGCAAACGCCGCCTGGACAATCGGGAATACGATCATCAGCAACACAGTTTACGGCAAACCGCTCAATTATCCGAACTCGCGTGGCGGTGGCGTTTTTTACGTTATGGTTCAATCGGGCATCATCAACGAAAACAAAATCCGCGGTAATTCGGTTTACGGGAATGCCGGCGGCGGTGGCGGCGTCAGCGCAATATGGAGTAAATACCTCTATATCGGGCTGAACAAAATCGAAAAGAACTCGACCGAAACTGTCAGTTTCGACGGCAGCGGAATCGATTTCATCCACAACAACGACCAGGTTGCCGCAACCATTGCCAACAACTGGTTGTCGGGGAACAGCGGCGGTAAAGGAACAATTTACAGCCTGGTGAGCAAAAATACCAACATCGTCAATAACATCATCACGAAAAATCCCGATGCGGGTATCTACACATTCTCCAGCCTTGCAACAATCACAATAA
>CAYWFK010000092.1:0-7463 GCA_964457375.1 uncultured Anaerolineales bacterium | reverse complement strand
TTTCTCAGCCTGGCTTTTTACACAAAGCGGGGATTACCGGTTACGATTTTCCGTTTGTTCAATACGGTTGGGCCCAGACAAACCGGTCAGTATGGCATGGTTATTCCCAGGCTCGTTGGCCAGGCTTTGGCCGGTGAACCTTTGACTGTGTATTCTGACGGGAAACAATCCAGATGCTTTATGCACGTTGCTGATGCAGTCGATGCAATTATCATGCTGGCTGAAAGTGACAATGCGGTAGGAGAGGTTTTCAATGTAGGCTCTACCGAAGAAATCACGATACTGGACTTGGCAAGGCGCATTCTTCAGGTTGCTGATGATGATGGAAAACTCCCGGCGCCCAATGACCCGCGATTGCACTTTATTCCCTATGAAGATGCTTACACAAAAGGGTTTGAAGACATGCGGCGGAGAGTGCCTGACATAACGAAAATACGCAAGGCAATAGGCTGGGAGCCTAAACGGGATTTGCAGACAATATTGCAGGATGTCATTGCCGAATTTAGAGCTGCGAAAGACTAAACCACAAAACTTTCCAAAGTAAATACGGTAAAAAAAGCGGGATGACGATAAGCGTCATCCCGCTTTGGGGTGAAATGTAAAATAATTACCGCTCACCAATTGTATGTATCAAAGCAAAGTTCGCCGGTTTGCTTCGGCCAACCGGGAAGCCGGCAATAAGAACAACTTCCTGCCCCGGTTTGATTGGGGTTTCTGCAATGATTGCCGCTTCGACGTGAGAAAGCATTTCCTCGACATTTTTCGATTGCGGTACCAGATATGGAATCACTCCCCAAAGCAAGTTTAATCTGGTGAAGATTTTTTTGTTCGGCGTAAATGCCAGCACCGGCACTTTGGGGTGCCCTTTGGACATAAGTCTGGCAGTTCTGCCGCTTGCGGTGAAAACAGCAATAGCGGAAACGTTACGGTCTTGCGCCAGTTCGATAGCTGCCCGTGTAATATAGAGCGTATCGTCTGCGATGAGATCGTCACTGAACGAAGTAATTTTTGCGCCCCATTCCGCCATGTGCTCTTCGGCTTTTTGTATAATCGATCCCATAATTCGGACTGATTCAATTGGGTATTTTCCCACGGCGGTTTCCCCGGAAAGCATCACAGCGTCTGTGCCATCGAAAATTGCATTAGCTACGTCTGATGCTTCTGCGCGGGTCGGGCAAGAATTGTATATCATCGATTCAAGCATTTGCGTTGCTGTGATTACAGTCTTTAAATGCCTGTTTGCCATGTGGATGATTTCTTTTTGCGCAATGGGGACTTCTTCGGGCGAGAGTTCGACTCCAAGGTCTCCCCTTGCTACCATGACACCATCAGAAACATGAATGATTTCGTGAAGGTTCTTTATTGCATCAGGATGTTCGAGTTTGGCGATGATCGGAATATCTGCCTGAGTCGGAGACAATTTCACGATTTCCTGACGTAAATGAGCAATATCCCTTCTGGAGCGCACAAAGGACAAGGCGATTGCATCGACACCTTGCTTTAAACCGAATGCCAGATCAATTCTGTCTTTTTCTGTCAATGCTGGAATATCCAAAGAAGCGCCCGGCAGGTTAACGCCCTTGTGGGGTTTTAGTATTCCACCGACAACAACTTCGGTTTCAACGTAATCATGGCCAATGGAAGTAATCTTAAGAACGAGACTGCCGTCATCAAGGAGGATTTTCCCGCCATTTTTTACGCTTGACGGTAAATTGATGAAGTCTACCGAAACCCTGTTGGCATTACCGATAACTTTTTTGGTTGTGAGCGTTAATTTGTGCCCTGGGACAAGTTCGACCTGATTGTTTTCCAAATCCCCAACTCTTATTTTCGGCCCTTGCAGGTCTTGAAGAATAGTAACCGGGATTTGTAGTTTTTTTGAAATCTTGCGTAGTAAGCGAATTGTCTCTTCGTGTTCCTCGTGTGTACCGTGAGAAAAATTAATGCGGGCAACATCGACTCCGGCTCGGATTAATTTTGTCAGGACTTGTTCGCTGCGGCAAGCAGGACCTAATGTTGCTACGATTTTTGCTTTCCTGTTCATTGTAAACCTGATTGATTTGTGAATTCCTTGAATGAATGCATATTATAAATAGTTCAATTCTTTAGCTTTTCTTGTTAACTCATCTCTGAATTTGGGATGAGCAATACCGATAAGTGCTTGTGCTCTCTGACGGATGGTTTTCCCGTATAGATCAGCAATGCCATATTCTGTGATTACATAGCGGACATGATTACGTGTAGTAACAACACCGGCACCGTGTTTAAGTATCGGGACGATGCGGCTGAAATCTTTTGCAGTGCTGGGTAAAGCGATAATTGGAATACCCCCGTTGGACCGGGATGCCCCGTAAATAAAATCAAGCTGACCGCCGACGCCGCTGTAAAGTTTAGGCCCAATGCTGTCTGCGCATATTTGCCCGGTCAGATCGACTTCAAGAGCTGAATTAATCGCAACCATCCGATCGTTTTGGCTGATGATGAAAGGATCGTTGATATATTCAGTCCTGTGCAGTTCAATCAGGGGATTGTCATCAACCCATTGGTAGAGCCTGGATGTTCCGATGATAAAACCTGCAATAATTTTCCCTTGATGAAGCGTTTTCCTGGCAGATGTCAGGACGCCTGCTTCAACCAAATCGATAACACCGTCAGAGAAAAGTTCTGTGTGAATGCCGAGATCTTTTTTGTCGAAAAGGTACTTTAAGACAGCATCAGGGATTGCACCAATTCCCATTTGCATTGTTGCTCCATCCGGAATAAGCTCAGCGATAAAAGCCGCAATTTTGGCGACAGCTTCAGGGTCTTTTGATACTGTCATTGGCATTTCAGGTAGCGGGTAATCGACGGGTACGATATAGTCGAGACGATTGATATGGATGAATGAATCGCCAAGCGTTCGCGGCATATGCTCGTTGATTTCTGCTATGATAATCTTGGCAGATTCGGATGGGGATTTGGATAACCCAACTTCAACGCCAAAAGAACAAAAGCCATGCTCATCCGGAGGAGATAAATGCACCATGGCAACATCAACCGGAAGAATCCCGTTTTTGAAAAGCAGCGGGAATTCCGAGAGCAAGACAGGAGTGAAATCAGCACGCCCTTCCTGAACGGCTTTCCGGATGTTGTGGCTGATGAACATGGTGTTTACACGGAGGTGCCCTTGCATTTCTTCGCTGACATATTCCGCAGAACCGACAGTTAGTGCTTGGGCGATTTCGACATCTTTGAGTTCATGCGCACGGGAGACTAGCGCTGACAACACTTTCTGGGGAACGGAACAGTTCCCGGATAAGAAAACCCGATCACCGGATTTGATTACCTTTGCTGCCTCTTCTGCAGAAACAATTTTGTCCTTATATTGTTTCGTCCAGGTCATTGAATTATCTCCTGCCCTCTAGTGTGTTTTCAAGAGAAACGCTTACGATTTCACCTTGATACGTATACAAGCCTTTACGAAGTCTGGAATCTGTTTTCAAAGCTGTTTCTACCCCCAATTTTGTCACTTCTTTGACAAAGTTCCAGGTTGCATTGTTCAATACATGGGTGGCCGTGCGCCCGATTACGCCGGACATGTTCGGTACACAATAATGGATCACGCCTTCTTCCATGTACGTCGGGTTTGAGTGGGTGGTCGGACGGCTGGTTTCGACACAGCCGCCTTGGTCGATAGACAGGTCAATGATGACTGAGCGCGGACGCATGCTTTTGACCATCGAACGCGAAATCAGCACAGGGGTACGTTCACCCGGGATGAGTACTGCACCGACGAGAACATCTGCAAAACGGCAGACTTTCTCAAGGTTGAATGAATGGGAAACCATGGTAACGACACGACCTTGAAACTCCTGATCGAGGCTTCGCAGCGTTTCCAGACTCTTGTCGAGAATGTACACGGATGCGCCCATGCCGATGAATGTTCTCGCAGCTGCTTTGCCTGATGTACCGCCGCCAAGGATGATTACTTCGGCAGGTGGAACACCGGGGACACCACCCAGCAAAATCCCTTTACCGCCGAAATCGTTTTGCAGAATCTTGGCTGCAATCTGCGGTACCATGTGCCCCCCTAATTGGCTCATGGGAATTAACACAGGCAGCGTACCGTCTTCGTTTTGAACAATTTCGAAACCGATGGCAGTGATTTGTTTCTCCAGGAGAAGACGGATTTTTTCCGTTCTGCCGGACGCCAAATGAAGGAAACCCATCAGGGTTTGCCCTTCACGCATCCATTGGAACTCTTCGTCTGTTGGGCATGCAACTTTCAAAATCAGGTCGGCACGTCCATAGATTTCGTCCCCGCTGTACACAATTGTTCCCCCGGCTTGTTGGTAGTGGTAATCGCTAAAACCACTGCCAATACCAGCTTCGTGTTCTACGTAACACTTATGGCCTTCTTGTGTGAGCAATTGGACGCCAGCAGGTGTCAAACCGACACGGAATTCGGAATCTCTGCGTTCCTTTGGTATGCAAATGTTCATGATTACTTTCCCTATAATGTGGTACTGTACCCTTGTGCGTGAAAACTATGTTTAATCAAGCAATCTAAGGAGAATTGCTTTCTGCGCATGTAAACGGTTGTGTGCTTGTGGGAACAGACGTGAGTGGGGCCCGTCAGCAACTTCGTCGGTAATTTCTTGACCGCGATGCGCTGGCAGGCAGTGCATGACGATAACATGGTCTTTGGCTAACGAAACAAGTTCATTGTTGACCTGGTATGGCGGGAAGACCTTTTTACGGTTTTTCGCTTCTTCTTCTTGCCCCATGCTTGTCCAGGTATCTGTGTAGATCACATCTGCGTCTTTTACAGCAGATTTGGGGTCAGTGACCAGTTCGATGTGACTATCGTTCTTCGCTGCAATCATTCGGGCTTTTGCAACATCATCAGGGTTGAGTTCGTAACCATTTGGGCTGGCAATAGTGTAATTTGCGCCGACGGTTGCACAGACGTTCATTAATGAAAGGGCGACGTTGTTGCCGTCACCTACATAAACGACTTTGAGACCGGAGAAGGAACCGAAATTTTCCAGAATGGTAAGTGCATCAGCCATTGCCTGACAGGGATGATTGTAATCACTAAGACCATTGACAATGGGGATTGATGCCCACTTGGATAATTGTAAGACATGGTCGTGTGCAAATACTCTGGCCATAACCACATCGACGTAACCGGAAATCACTCTGGCAACGTCCGCAATGGATTCGCGCTTTCCTAAGCCAATCTCTGCGGGAGAAAGGTAGAGCGCATCCCCGCCCAAATGGCGCATTGCCATGTCGAAAGAGACACGGGTGCGAAGGCTGGGTTTTTGAAAGATCATTGCGAGCACTTTGTTCTTGAGAAGCGGCCGATTACCACCGTTTTGCCATTCTTTTTTCAAATCGATTGCCAGGTTCAGCAAGTCCATGATTTCGTCTTTGGAATAATCGGTAATTGCGAGAAAATTGTCCATTGTAAGTCACTCCATAGAGAAAATTGAAAGATTTAAACGGAGTATATCACAGATAAGAATCGGGAAAAAATGAGTTGCAGGAGAAGGCATGAAGAATGGGAAATGGGTAATTGAGGGTAAAAAAAGAACTTGCCGTAAGCAAGTTCCTGTTGAGCGGGTGATGGGATTCGAACCCACGAATGGTAGCTTGGGAAGCTACTGCCTTACCACTTGGCTACACCCGCATATGTTATTGCCGGAATATTTTAACGATGTTTACCGGAAAAAGCAAGGACGATTATTTCATACATTTTCTGAAAATAGAAAAGGTATGTTATTTTGACTATTACCGTACCTCGCTGCATTAAATGAATTGTAGCGAAAGCATAATGTTATAATAACGCAATCTTGTCAGGTGATAAGCGAAAAAATATATGGCTGAAAATAAAGAACTGAGCGAACGAGAACGTGAAATACTGAGACTTGTAGCTTCCGGGGCGAGTAATAAAGAAATTGCCAGCCAATTAGTGATCAGTGTCAATACAGTCAAGGTTCATTTGCGCAATGTCTACGGAAAGCTTGGAATCTCTTCGCGTTCAGAAGCAACACTCTATGCTGTCAGGGAGGGGATAATTGCCGCTCATGTAAATGTGGACAAAGACGGACGGTTCCCTGAAGCGCAATCGAATAGTGTTTGGATGGATATTGGTAAAATCATCTGGGCAACGACAACCAGGAAAATAGCCTCTTTGATTTTTTTGCTCTTGTTAATCTCTGCAGCGATTTTTGGCTTGACGAAATTCGTGAATCAGGGAAGTAATACCGGTGCTCTGGGCAATGGGTCAATCATGACGAATGAAGAAGCCGAATTAAAGCGCTGGCATGAGCATGCTTCATTGACGGAACCCAGAATGAGTATGGCTGTAGTCGGTTATAACAACAAGATTTTTGTGTTTGGCGGAGAGAATGCTGAAGGTGTTATCGGCAGCGTTGAAATGTATGATCCTGAAACCGATACCTGGGAAAAACTGAGCGGAAAACCTACTGCGGTTAGTGAGATATCTGCCGGTATCATCGGTGGAAGAATGTACGTACCCGGGGGAAAAGAACGGGATGGGCAAATAGCTAACTGCCTTGAAGTTTATTTACCAAGCACAAATCAGTGGACCAAGGCGAAACCGATGCCGGTCCCATTGAGTGCGTATGCGATGGCAACGTTTGAAGGCCATTTATATGTATTCGGAGGATGGGACGGGACGAAATTTTCGAAAGCCGTTTTGGATTATGATCCGTCGAGAGATGAATGGCAGGAGAGATCGCAAATGCCCGTTGCGAGAGCGTATCATGGCGCGGCAATTGTCGATGGCAAGATATACATTCTGGGCGGGTTGAATGACGATGGCGTGTTGTCACGCGTGGATGCTTTTTCACCTGCTTCGGAACTGCGAGGGGAAAATGCATGGCAGCAAGTTGATAACTTGCCTCAGAAAAGGGCCAAAATGGGGGTGCTGAGTATAGCGAACATGATTTATATATTCGGCGGGAAAGACGACAAGGGTAAAATTTTACCCCCGCTTAGATATTTCCCAATCGACGGGACGTGGAATGCGTTTACTGCCCCGGAGGATTCGGATTATGAAAACCCGGCATTAGCTATGATAGGTACAGAAATTTATATTCTGGGTGGAAAGGATAAATCAGGCGAGATTTCGATGAAAAATGCTTCTTATGAAGCAGTATACATTGTCCAAATACCGGTTGTGCATTAGAAAACACGAGAATTACCCGAAAGGGTTATTGTTATTTTCCTGGCATTTGATAAGATGTATACAAGGTAATTATAATAATCAAATGGAGGCGATAATGAAAAAACTATTTGCATTAGTTATGGTCATGGTGCTGTGTTTAGCGTTCACAACGAGCGTACTTGCTGACACACCAGCACCGGGTGGCCCATTCAATACTGATTTCCGAGTTCAGAACCTTGGAACGAGCAACGCAACCTGTAATTTTGTATTCTACGATGCCGCAGGT
>CAYWFK010000091.1:0-7623 GCA_964457375.1 uncultured Anaerolineales bacterium | reverse complement strand
GACCTCCTTCGTGGTCAGCCTGACAACACGCCGGCTTTTCACCTGAACCAGCGTCGGCCAGCCCCCGCTTTCGTTTTGCGGCACTCTACCGCTTTGCCAACAGCCAAGATAACGAAATTCGTCTTCGCGGCTACGATGGGAGATCCCCTGCCAGACGACCGTCGATGATATACAAAACGCGATCGCACTTCTTTACCACCCGTTCATCATGGGTTGCAACCAATACCGAAGCGCCTCGCTCCCGAATCGCCAAAAGCAGCTGCACAATCTCCTGAGCGGTATCCCCATCAAGGGCTGCTGTCGGCTCATCCGCAAGTATGACGACCGGATGATTAATCAACGCCCGGGCAATTGCAACCCGTTGACGCTCCCCTCCCGACAAACAGGAGGCATTTTTGTTCAAAGCCCAGGCAATGCCGACTTGTTCCAGCACCTGCCGCACCTTGTTTCGGCGTTCCCCCCGCCTGATCCTGACATCGGCATATTGAAGCGGAATCATGACGTTTTTCTCGACAGTTTCATTCTCGATAATGGCGAATTCCTGATGAACATATCCGAAGAATTGATTGCGCAGTCGGGCGCGGCTGCGTTCATCATCACCCACTGGCTTTCCCTCTACCAACACACAACCGGCAGTTGGGCGGCTGATTAACCCCAAAATACTCAGCAAAGTCGATTTACCGCTCCCCGACGGCCCCATAAGCGCAACACACTCACCGGCGAAGATGCTCATACAAACATCCGTCAGAGCCATAACCTGCCTGGGTCCGCTGCCATAAATTTTGGATACATTCCGGGCTTCAAGTATCGTTTTCACACCTGCCAACCTCCCACCCCTTCCTTAGCCAACACCTCACGCGTCAGGGAAATCCACAAGAAAGCAAAAAGCAAAACCAGGCAAGCCATAACCCACACCGGAGCACCTGACGCAGGAGCACCTGACAACCCCAGGAATACCTGCAAAAGAAGAAGCAAAGCAACTTGCGGGATTAACACCACTGCCGCCAGGAAACTTCCAATGCGAAGACTGATATGCACAGGAGTTGCCCCGTACATTTGCCGAATCTTAAATCCGCGCCGTTCCTGTTGCATGACCAACCGCGCAGAGGATACAAAAGCCGAAAAAGCCAGCGCAAGAAATGCCAGCATGCCAACAATATTCATAACAGCGCGCATCATGATCTCGCGAAATCTCCGCGGTTGCTCGACAGACACATCATGAGGAACGAGAAGCAATCCCCCTTGTGCTGCGTTACGGACAAAAGAATTTACTGACGAAGCAGGTGGATTCAGCAAAACCGCGCGTGTCAGCAATTCTTCCCGTTCAATTGGATTCAGACCGGGCATGACACCCGTTGGTGCACGAACAACGATGCGATGATCCAGCAGCAAACCGGCGGCGTTAGCATCGAAAAAAGTGGTTCCTCCCGGCAATATGCCCTCCACAGGAATATCTTCATTGCCGATATGCACTGAATCAACAACCGCCCCGCCAACCTTTGCGCCACGCATGGCACATGGTGCAGGCTCACACAAGTGCAACTCCGGGAACAACTTTGGAACAACGTCGCCAAACAAAAGCAAAACAGGGTATCCACCCGCAAAATCGGGGTCGTCAAGCGCCATGTTGTAAACAATTGCAGTGTACGCTTGCTGCCGGTCTATCAAATCCATCAAGTAATGCACGGCATCATCCCTTGTGCGGCTCACATCACCGTCCGGTGGATAATACGGAGTAAAAAAGACAGCATCCTGTTCACGCAATTGCTTTCCCCCTTTGAGCACGGCAACCTGAGACAAAACATCAACCAGGGCGAAGGATAACACGACCGTCGAGATCGTAATCAAGCCTGCAAGAGTCAGCATCACAGGCCAGCGGCGAAGCGCCAAGTAAAAACCATCCCTTATCTCACCCAGCAAGGTTCACCTCATATCGAGCCCGAACGACAAGGGCAAGAACAATGAGCCACGTTAATGCGGTCATGATTGCGGTCATCACGGATGCCATTCCAAGAATAAAGACATCCGCCGTCGAAAGGTGTACCCGGCTTATTACCGCCACCAGAATGCCGGCAAGCAAACATCCCGTCACGCTGCCTGCCGTCAATCCGGGCAATCCATTCACGAGATTTTCCCACACCAGATCCGCCGGCAGCGCGCCATGCCTGCCCCGAATGCCAAACGCCCGCGAACACCCGCGAAGATAGAGCAGCCAATAAAGCACAACACAGCCATACCCCGCGATTAAAAAGAACACGGGAATAACCATCAGGGGATTTTGCATCAGATACAAAAAGAGCGGAAGTTTTTTTACCCCCTGGGAAACGAACCCCATCCGGTGCAAAATATCGAGAATGCGCCGCACCTGCACCGGATCAGTTGTATTGAAAGTATACTGTCCTTCCGGCAACAAATCCTGCCCGACACATCTTGCATATTGAAGACTGCCCGCGCGGGGTGGTGGCGTAATTACCCCGCTCACCTTTGCTCCCGGCGGTAAAAGAGGATTGGCAGCAGATGCTTTCCACAGCGCTTCCGAATAAGTCCCCCGAAAAAGATAGACATCGACAACCGCAGATTGACTTTCGTCAGAGGGGCATTGCGGGAACCATGGAACCAGACCGTGCGGGTCATACACAAGGATCTCCGGGCGGCCATCGCCGGAGGAAGACACAATCAATGCAAGCGACTGCTCACGAAAGGTTGCCTTCAACGCCTCTTGCGCCGATTCCGCCTCAGCGTATGCCACCGCCTGAGGCCCCTTGCTCAAACGCAGTACAGTAACATTCCCCGGCAACTCAAACGTTGCTTCTTTCCGGGCATCAAGTGTCCACTGGAAAGACCACGCAACAAAGGCAGTCAGCACCCCAAGAAAGAAGCTCGTCAAAAAAAGGCGACTGTTCATCAACGATCCGGTTTACCACCAGCTTTATTCTTCCTAGGGAATGAATATTCCGAATTGATCAAAAGCCCCCGATATTTCTACAGTGATATTACTTGCCGATACAAGAAGCTCGTTACTTGAACCGGGTTCAGCGCTTCCATCGGATCCATGTTGCGCTTGTAGCAGATAGTCCGTTGCACCGACCTCAATCGGCACTGTCTCATCACCGGGAATTTCAAATACTTTCCATGCATCTTTTTCTTCCGCTATCGTCATTCGCAGCAGCACAGTCGTTGACAATTTGTTTTTCACTTTGATTGTGATTACGCCATTTTCAGCCCCGGCCAGCTGCGAATATGTCTTGAATTTGGCTTCGGCCACATTTTGTTTGTTTCTGTCAGCTTGCTGCTCCAATGTTCCCAAACAACCAGTTACCATAAAAGAAGCAAGAACTCCGAATGTTAAAATCAACAAGTATTTTTTCATGATCATTTCACCATATAGCAACGCTGTTTTGTGTCCTTTCTTCATTGAAAAGTAACCGCTACTGGAACTGTTGAAATTACTATAGCCCATTTCTTCATCAATTGCAAGCAGTTGCAATACAAAATACCGCACCAAAAGAAAACAATCCAACAAAAAGCGGCGGCGAGTTTCGCCGCCGCAGCATGCGTCTGGCCATCCCTTGCCGCGATCGCTGCCAAGCACCGCTTCGCCCCTGTCATTTCACGACAAACGGCAAATATACCGGATAATATTGCCGGGCAACCATCAAATCCGAAAGCCCGCCAATCGAATCGTTTATTTGAAAGGCGACAGCAATCAACCCGTGCTTATCGACAGCAACCGAGATAGCGTTACCAGTGACCAAATCACTATCGAGGTGCTTACACATCCAGGTGTGAAAGAATCCGTTATCCGGACCGCAGTTCCCCGGCAGCGTTTGGTATGCCGCCAAGGGGCGGGCAAGTGCAATTTGGTATACTTTCGTCAGGTAAGCAATCACGGGGCGTTCGGATTTATCCAATGTCATTGCCAGAGTTCCATAAACGCTTTCGATATCGTTCGTGATTGTATCGCATCGATAATCGCTGGCCCCGCCGCAATTGCCCCCGCTGCCTACATAATACGCATAACGCAAATTCAAGGTATCGTTCTTGCCATCGCTTGCATAGGCAATCCGGGCGTGATTGTTTTTGTCCAGTGCCAACGAAACATGCTCGCTTTTATGGCTAATATCGTCGATGGACTGGCAAAACCACATTCCGGACGAATTGATCCGGCATAACTGCAAGGTATCTCCCCCACCGCTTTCTTTGTCCAGAAAAGCGATAACGGGTTGGTCGCCACTGGTCAGCGCCAGCGAAATATCCGTAACACCGGTACCGTAATGCGCGACCCCCTCACAATGCCATTTACCGCTGGCGTCACCCAAACCGCAGTTGCCGCCGCTGCCCACATACCGCGCATATTTGATATCCGTATGCGGGTATGTCGAATTATCCCGTTGGTAAGAAAGACGAGGTTTACCACTCGAATCGAATACCAGCGAAGGCTGAACCTTTACATCGACGTCATGAAGTTTCTCGATGGTCGAGAAGTTCCAGGCATTACACCCGAAGAAAGACAAACAGGTCTGAATAGCCACCTTGACCGAGTGATTCGTCTCGTCATAGTAGGCAATCCCGTACTTGGTCAACACCTTGCTGTTGAAAATAGCCAGTGAGCTGTTTTTCCCAACACGCCCTTGTGCATCCACCGTTTCACACGACCAATCGCTCTTCGGAGTGCATTTTTTCGTACCAAAACCGCTACGTACCGCCAAACGCAAATCCGCTTTGTCTTTATCGTAATAACTGACATACGGATTATTCGTTTCTCCCGAAAAAGCCAGCGACACGCCATTCACAAAATTCCATTGGTTGCCGGAATCAACGGTCTCCATCCTCCACGGCGCGTATGCCGGCAGGAAACCACCTGTACCCGACGGAGAAAGCGCTGCCCATCCCCGGCCCGGCTGGTTTCCTAACAGCAACAGGCTCCCAAACACAAGAATCACACCAAACGTTATTCTCTTCATGATATTCATTGAATTGACCTCCACCTGTGAATATACTGGTCAGCCGGTCTGCCGGAGTCGGGCGCACACGATGATATCTTTGCCTGTCGCCTAAAACATCCTCCTGCAAGCACACCGCGTCACAGTCCGACAACGCGTATCAGCAGCGCTTGGTACAAGCATGCTTCATTCCATCCCCGGAGCAGTTTTTCCGAAGAAGACCTGTCTGCCGGGGATTTTCAGGCTATTTTGATGAATGTCTCCAATCCATTCGTCAATCCGTCTTGTCGATACCAAAAATCCGATGCAAGAGATAAGTTCCGGTAGAGAACTCACCCATCACATCGATTAACAGTCATGAATTTTCAACAAAGTACCGTTTGATTTGGAAGTTAAAAGAGGATGGTTCCCCTCCTGCGGTATGTTTTCTTACAGAATTGCCCGGTTTCAGGCTGCGCTGCCCATCGACAGGTCACTAAAATGAAATCAGGCGAACATCGTAAAGAATAATGGTGCTATTCTTCGTTTTTCGCCAAGAATACATTACATCTTTTCTCGAATCCTGTCAAGTGAAAATTCACCATATTTATGCGCTACCATCACGTTTATCCCCTCAATAAAACAACAACACAAAGAACCGGCTATTTCTGCCTGAAACAGCGTCTCTGAAAGACACGTTGATTTTTCAATCGAAGTTGTTTGCTACCGTCTCCGGCCTTTTTTCGGCAAAATTCCCTATCCAGTTTACCCTGCCGCTTTGTTGCTTTCATTAAATGAAACAGCCTCACCTTCCCATAGAAAAGGAAAGCAAGGCTGTCCGGAGAATTGTACCGGATTGCTATGCAAACCAACAGCTCTGGTGGCCAAACACCGCCAGCCGTTCAATACATCGAAGAGACACCTGTTTACCCGTCACCGCTGCTTTGCCTGCCTGAAAAACAAAATGCTCATGGCCAGCAACCCGGCAGCTAGTCCGCCGAGCGCAAACACAAGGCTTTCCGGAACACCTGAAACAGACGAGGCATTCAAAGAACGGAACGTAACCGGTGTCGGGGAAGCACATCCCGGAAAGATAAAATGCGTTGTGCTTGTTGCACCGGCATATCCCTGCGTTGCACCATTCGGGACGAACTCTGTTAGCAGCGCACTTTCCGTGATACCATTCGGCCCGCCGTTCACCGATGCCGGCAGGGAACCGCTTTCCGCGTCGATGGTAATATAACCGCCACCACCGCCGCCACCGGGGCCTTCAGCCTGACGACGGGTCCAGGTCTGATTTCCGCCATGGCCGCCATCAGCTGCCAGTGCCACCCCGGAAACGGTTTTCGCCTGAATGACGATACTGCCGCCCGCGCCCGCGCCGCCAGCCGCATCACTCCGCCCGGAATCACCGCCGGCAGCGCCATTGGCAAAGATGTTACCCGAACCGGCGAATTCACGTGCTCCCAAAATGACCAAACCGCCGCCGTTTCCCCCGGCACCGGCATTGCGATTATTCCCGTCACCGGAGCCGCCACCGCCGCCAAAGAACACCCGGTTGTTCGGGTCGTTGGCAACCGGCCTTCCGCCCAAACCGCCATCCTGCCGGCGGTGGTTTCCGCGCCACGAAGCATCACCCGGCGGGGTCGTCAAGGCATTCCTGTTTCTGGATGCATAATCATAACCGCCTCTTCCCCCGCCGCTGCCACCGACAAAATAGGCAGGAATGACGCCGCCGTCCGCGGTGCCGTCATCGATATCCCAGGCATCATTCCAGTCAGGATCACTCAGGTCAGGCGAACCGCTGCCCGTCCAGGTTCCCCCGTTATCCCCGTTGGCACCCCCGCCGCCGCCGGAGTTGTGCGCCGAACCGCCGCCGCCGCCATTTGCCGGGGCACCGCGCCCAAAGCGGCCATTGCTGGCATCATATTCCGTATGAAATCCTAAAATTCCCTCACCCTTCTCAGCACCCAATCGTGCATTTGTGCTCACGAAGGTCGCTCCGGAATAAGGGTAACGATCCCGGTTGTCCGTGACACCGCCGCGAAAGCCCTGCCCGGAAACATCGATTGCACCGTCTATCGTCGCAGTACCTTGGACGATAAGCGCCACAATCCCGCCGGCGCTGCCATCCCAGCTTCGGGAAACCACCGAAGCACCGGACTGAATAGTCAGGTTTGCATATTGGGGAACACGAACAACCTGCACCTGACCATCATACATCTTGAGCCCGCCGCAGGAATACGGGGCATTGTTGCTGCGGTCCACTGTAATAACATTTCCCGAAACGCTCTCGACAACAGCAAACTCATATTGTCCGGCATCATTGTAGTTGAATGCACCGTAATCAGGCGTATTGTCCGTATTGGTAAAAACAGCGCCCTGCGTCTGATAAAGCAAAATCATATCGCCGGCGGAAAGCGCATTGTTCGCATAATGCCCTGAACCGCCGTCCTCCAGCGCCGTAATATCTGCCACGGTCACCGTATTAGCGGAAATCGCCACCGCAGTCGTATAACGGTTGAGAACCGTATTCGCAGCGGGCACCGTCAGGTTCCCGTCCACGCCAGGTTGTGCCCGGACATTGCCAGGTTTCGATACCAACAGGATTAACAACAAAATAAATCCGGTCTTAATTATCCCCTTAAACCGAACAGGTAAGGTCCTACTACTTCTCTTCATGTTAAGCTACCTCATATAA
>CAYWFK010000090.1:0-7777 GCA_964457375.1 uncultured Anaerolineales bacterium | reverse complement strand
GTCCATGGCTGCCGAGCATGCATAGTAGATATCCGAAAGTGCAGAACCGACGAGATGGGTTGCATGGGCGCTGACATTGCCGCTTTCGTGGTCGGAATGCAGGAAGAAATACAGCCGGCAAAGTTCCATGTATTCGGGGTCATCTTTCCCGATCATATGAGCAAAGTTTGCACTCCAGTCCAGTTCCGGATCCGGAGAGACAGATGCACCATCACGGTATTTCAGGTTGTAGATATAGGCGGCGATGATCGGAAGCTTGGCAGTCAGGTTGAGGCTGTCGTCGAGGGTTGCATCCCAGTAATCCTCTTTGCGAAGGTTTTGATGATATTTCTTTGCGAATATCGACTCGTGTTGAAGCGAGACGATTGCCTGGGAAAATAGTGTCATCGGGTGCGTATCGGCAGGCATAGCGTTGAGTGTATCGAAAACGTATGATGGAACGAAACTGCGTGCTTTCCAGGCGTTTTCGATGCTCAGGGCTTCTTCTTTGGTCGGTATATCCCCCACGAGCAGATAGTAATACAACCCGCCTGCCAGCGGGAATTTTGATCCTTCCGGTGTCGGCAGAACTTTGAGCAGGTCAGGGATCGTCTGCCCGCGAAAACGAATTCCTTCGTTGGGGTCAACGTAGGAGATATCGGTAACCAGTGCCTTTACACCTCTCATCCCGCCATAAATCTGCTTGACAGATACTTGATCGACGATGACATCTCCATGTTCTTTGACCAGTTTGCGGACCCTGCTTCTCCATTCCGGCAATTGCGATGCAATTTTATCTTTGACTAACATGGTGTTACCTTCCTTTCGGTTTTGGTATTAGAGATTAAGTTTGGCAATATTGGCGCGAATTCCCTTTGCGGATTCCTTCAACGCAGCCAATTCATCTTCGTTAAGTTCATATTCGATAACTTTTTCCACACCGTTTCTGCCTAATTGTGCCGGTGCACCGAAGTAAATCCCTTCCAAGCCATATTCGCCATTCATATAGACAGCCGCGGGGACGATTAATTGCTTGTTTTTCAATACGGCTTCAACCATTTGGGCAATGCCTGCTGCCGGTGCGTAATAAGCGCTGCCTTTTTTCAGCAAGCTGACAATTTCACCACCACCCTTTCGGGTTCTTTGAACAATTGCGTCCAGTTTTTCTTTGGGAAGGATTTTATTCAGCGGGACGCCGGCAACGTTTGAGTGCCTTGTCAATGGCACCATGGAATCTCCATGGCCGCCGAGAACGTAGCAGTTGATATTTTGGACACTGACACCGAGTTCCATGGCAACGAATGCCCGCATTCGCGCAGAATCCAGTACTCCGGCCTGCCCGAAAACGCGCTTGCTGGAGATGCCTGTAACTTTCCAGGTCAGGTATGTCATAACGTCAAGCGGGTTGGTCAGGACGATATAAATTGCATTAGGTGATAGTTTGATGGTGTTTTCAGCAGCTTTACGGACAATATCAGCATTTGCAGCGAGTAAATCATCACGGCTCATACCCGGTTTTCTGGGGAGACCGGCGGTAATTACGATGACATCTGAATCTTTGGTCGGCTCGTAATCGTTCGTTCCAATTATCTTCACATCTTTACCAATTACGGGCATAGCTTCGGTGAGGTCAAGCGCTTTCCCCTGAGGCATACCTTCGACGATATCAACCAGCACGATATCAGCAATTTCACGCTCTGCAAGCCAATGCGCGGTTGTTGATCCTGTCATACCAGCACCAATGATTGATACTTTTCCAGACATGTTTGTCTCCTTGTTTGAAAGATGGTTGGATCTCTAAAAGAAAAATTGGTGGACAAATTATATTATACACTATGTAACATATTGGTTACAAGCAACCACATGAAAAAAAATACCCTTCGGCGCTTTTGCCAAAGGGTATCGACAGACTATTCCTGTTTTTCTTCCAGATAATGGATTAGCTGCATCGCAGCAGCAGCTCCCATCCCGGCAGATGTAATGACCTGCTTGAAATGCGGGTCGGCTACCTCACCTGCCGCAAAAACACCCGGAATGTTCGTTTGCAAGAATTTGTCTGTGACGATATATCCTTGCTCGTCGAGGGTAAGTTCGTTTTGGAATAGTTCCGTATTTGGACGGTGTCCGATAAAAATGAATACGCCGTCTGTTGCCAATCTTTGTTTTTCCCCATTTTGTTTGTTGTGCAGGAGGACAGCTTTCACAACGCCATCGCCGACAATTTCTTCCACAGTTGTGTTCCAGATAAAGCGGATTTTCTCGTTGCTGAAAGCCCTGTTTTTCAATAGTGTGTGTGCTCTCAGACTATCCCGCCGGTGAATGATTGTGACATTTTGGGCGTATCTGGTCAGAAAAAGCGCTTCTTCGAGCGCACTATCCCCGCCACCCACAACAACTACGTCTTTATCTTGAAAGAAGTGTCCATCACAGGTGGCACAATAAGAGACACCTTTTCCGGTGAATTCACTTTCACCCGGCACATCAAGGTGAACGGGTGTAGCACCGGTTGCGATGATGACGGAATGGGTTTGATAAACGTCACCATACGTTGTGACGCGATAAGACCGGCTGGAAAAATCAACAGCTGTTGCAGAATCGTAGATGATTTCAGCTCCAAATCGTTCCGCTTGTTGTTGAAAACGCTTGACAAGCTCTTGCCCGCCAATACCATCGGGAAAACCCGGGTAATTTTCGATATGGTGGGTAATCGATACCTGTCCACCGAGTTCCATTCCGGTAATGACGACGGGTTCGAGATTGGCTCGGGCAGCATACAGGGCTGCTGCTAGTCCAGCCGGTCCAGAACCGATAATCAATACTTTCGCTGTCGTTTCAGCCATCAATCGGAGATAACCGCCAAGAGGTCAGATGCATCCATAATGATGTGCTGTTTGCCATCAAGTTTGATCTCGGTACCTGTGTATTTCGGGAAAAGGACTTTCTGCCCGACTTTCACTTTGATCTCTTCGTCATCGTCACCAATTGCGATAACGATACCGGTTTGTGGCTTTTCTTTGGCTGTATCCGGAATGTAAAGACCACTGCTGGTTCGGTTTTCTTCTTCAACCGGGCTAATGAGTACTCTTTCCCCAAGTGGCTTGACATTTACTTTCGTTTCCTTGCTCATAATTCTTTTACACTCCTTATAGCATGATTTTTATGATATTTGCTGATTAATTTTACCAGAATAAAGTTCAACAACAAGATTTTGACAGGTTTCCGGTTTGGTTTTCTTACAAAGAATTAACAAAATGGCTCAGAGGTTATTTCTGGAGATATTCCCTGATTGCGACCGCAGCCTTTGCGCCATCACCAACTGCAACCGCAACTTGAGCCAGATTGTTTGCGCGAACATCACCGGCGGCGAAAATGCCGGGTTGGGATGTTGCCATGTGCTCGTTCGTTACGATATAGCCATTTTTATCAAGACTGACTAAATTTTGGACGAATTCCGTGTAGGGTTTATAGCCGACATAGATAAAGACGGCGGATGTTTTTATTTCTTCATCCTTCCCTGTTGCGCGGTTTTGTACAATAATGGACTCAACCAAATCGCTGCCTTTGATTTCTTTCAACATGTATCCGAATTTGCAAGTGGTTTTCGGGTTGTTCATTACTCTTTCTTGCAGGACTTTTTCTGCAATCGAATGGTCGAGGAACTCAACGAATGTTACACTTTTGGCGTATTCCAGCAGGATTTGTGCTTCCTGCAAGCCCGAATTGCCACAACCGACAACGACGATATCTTTCCCTTTGTACAAGGGCCCGTCGCATGTTGCACAATAGGAAACACCTTTGTTGGTGAATTCGTCTTCACCCGTTACATTCAGCTTTTTGGGTTTGCTGCCGGTCGCCAGCAAAATTGTCCGGCCGGTAAATTGATTCCCTTCACTGGTTTGTACTGTGAAAGAACCGTCTTCGTTCTTGTCGATGGATGTGGCTTCCTCGAATTCGATGATTTCCGCACCGAACCGTTTCGCTTGCATTTCGAAACGGTCCATGAGTTCAGGCCCTTCGATGCCTTCCGGGAAACCGGGGTAATTTTCGATTAGGTGAGTCGAAGCAGCCAATCCCCCGCTGGCTTCTTTTTCGAGTATCAGGGTTTCCCATCCATCTCTGGAAGCGTAAATGGCTGTGGTCAATCCTGCGGGGCCACTCCCTACAACGATCAGATCGTATCGTTTATTCTTGTCGTGATTGCTTTTTTTTGTCTGATCCAAATTCAGTGAAAACATCGGTCAACCTCCTGATGGGTATTATTCATTGCGTGTATTGCATCTTAATTGTAGATGCAATTCCGGAGAAAATGTTACAAAAGAGCGCAGTTTACTAACTGCGCTCTCATCTTGTAATCTGACCCGATACCGGACTTTGGATTAATGTCTTCGGTTTTGACGGTTCTTATAGTTCGAACCACTGTTGCGGTTTCCACCGGACTTTCGCCGGCTGGATCGTGTTTTTTCTATGGCGTCTTCAAGTGTCCAACCTTCCAGAACAGCTTGGCGGGAAAGACGGATTTTTCCGTCTTTTTCGATGCCGGTTACCATGACGGTGATTTCATCGCCGATTGCGACGATATCTTCGACACGATTTACCCTTTCAGAGTCGAGCTGGGAAATATGGACTAACCCGTCTGTTCCCGGAAGGATTTGCACGAAAGCGCCGAAGTCTTTAATCCCGACAACTTTGCCGGTGTAAATTCGCCCAAGTTCCGGGTTTTCTGTCAGTGCTTCGATTTTATCTCTTGCCATTTGTGCGCTGGCCATATCGGAAGTTGCGATGAAGACAACCCCTTCTTCACTGATGTCAATCTTGGCACCGGTTTCTTCCTGAATACTCCGGATAATCTTGCCGCCTGGTCCGATTACCGCACCGATTTTGTCAACGGGAATGTGAACCGTTTCAATTCTCGGAACGTGCGGTTTCATTTCGGTTCTGGGCGCAGGAATGGTTTCCAAAATCTTGTCCATGATTTTCGCACGGGCAACTTTTGCTTTTCCAAGCGCTTCGGACATAATCTCGGAGGAGATCCCTTTGATTTTGATATCCATTTGTAAGGCGGTAATGCCTTTGGATGTACCTGCTACTTTGAAATCCATATCTCCTAAATGATCTTCCAGGCCCTGGATGTCAGTCAGGATGACATAACGGTCATCTTCTTTGATTAAACCCATGGCAATCCCCGAAACAGGTGCTTTAATCGGGACGCCTGTATCCATCAAAGCGAGTGTGGAACCGCAGACAGAAGCCATCGATGAAGAACCGTTGGAAGAAAGCACTTCGGAAACGAGCCGCAATGTGTACGGGAATTCTTCTTCCGAAGGAATTACCGGCAAGAGTGCTCTTTCCGCCAATGCACCATGGCCGATTTCTCTGCGGGAAGAACCGCGAAGCGGTTTGACTTCGCCGGTGCAAAATGGCGGGAAGTTGTAATGATGAATATAGCGTTTTTCTTCTGTAGGCGTCAGGTTGTCGATTGATTGTGCATCTCTTGGCGTGCCCAAGGTAGCCAATGTCATCACTTGTGTTTCACCACGGGTAAAAATGCCTGAACCATGTGCTCTCGGGCTGACGTCGACTTCGCACCAGAGTTCACGAATTTCATCCAGTGACCTGCCATCGGGGCGCAAGCCTTTTTCAAGGATCAATTGGCGTACCACAGCTTTGTAGGCTTCTTCGAATGCTTTCTTGATAGCATTTTCGGTTTCTTTATCGTCGTCGGGGTTTATTTCTTCGTTGATACTTGCGGTGAGGGCTTTGATTCTTTCTTTCAATTCCACTTTGCCCAAACCAAGCACCAAAATATCATTCAATGCCGGTGTGGCTTTTTCGGAAACCTGTTGTTGTAGTGTTTCATCGATTCCGGACGAGACGTAAGCGCGCTTTTCTTTGCCGACTTCTTTCGCCATTTGCTTTTGAACTTCGACAAGGATTTTGATGTTTTCCTGTGCAATTTCAAGTGCCTTCAGCATGGTGTCTTCGCTGACTTCCCGTGCCCCGGCTTCTACCATGAGGATGGCATCTTCCGTACCGGCAACCCGCAGGTCAAGGTCGGACTTGTCGAGTTGTTCGAAGGACGGATTGATGATGTATTCTCCATCGATGCGCCCAATCCGTACAGCCCCAACCGGCCCGTCCCATGGAATGTCGGAGATCATCACAGCGGCGGATGCCGCATTGATTGCAAGGATATCCAGAGGGTTTTCCCCGTCTGATGAAAATGCATACAGGATGACCTGTACATCGTTTCTCATATCTTTCGGGAAAAGTGGGCGGAGTGGTCTGTCGGTAAGGCGAGCGGTCAGAATTGCTTCTTCGGTCGGTCTGCCTTCTCTGCGGAAAAAGGATCCCGGGATTCTTCCTCCGGCATACATGCGTTCTTCATAATCGACGCTTAGAGGGAAAAAGTCAATCCCCTCTCGTGTTTTGTCGCTCATTGTTGCTACGCCAAATACCTGTGAACTTTCCAGTTGTACGGTAACGGCACCTCCGGCCTGGCGGGCAAGTTTGCCGGTTTCGAACATAAACTGTTTTCCACCGATTTCAACAACATATTGTTTAGATTCTGGTTTCATTATTTCCTCCATTGATCCACCCCGTTAGGTATTGGGGATTGGAGAAAAAGTTAATTTCCTTCAATGCCCAATTCCCAACCTATGGGTGGTTAAATGATTTACAAATAGACGTTATCTGCTTCAAACATATGACGAGGCAGGGATTCCCGCTTTTTATGGAAATCTCCCCCGTATAGTTCTCAGGATTGGTTAAAAGAAAATACTAGATGACAAATACCGACTGTCATCTAGTACCAATCTTTATTTTCTCCTGATGCCGAGTTTATCGGTCAAGGCAATGTACCGGTGGTAATCTTTCCTTCGGATATACGCAAGAAGTCTTCTCCTTCGTCCGACCAGTTTCAACAATCCTCTGCGGGATGATTCATCGTGTTTGTGTTCTCTAAGGTGATCGGTTAATTGAACAATTCTTTTTGTCAGGATTGCAACCTGAACTTCTGATGAGCCTGTATCTTTTTCGTGTTTGGCAAATTCCTTGATAATTTCCGATTTACTGTCTTTATTCAACGTCATGACGTCTGCTTCTCCTTGTTTTATTTTGCAGGTCTCCTTGTCGGCAGCTGACGCCACCGGCAGGTCTAGTCAGCGAAGGGATTATACCAAACAGGGGAATTCGAGACAAGGTGCGTTTTTTACGGGAAATGGTGTGCCCGATTGATAGTATGGTTATGTCTGCTCCGAACCGGTTGGCGGCATGGTATTACGAAGCATTGCTTTCAGAACCTGTTTCATATCCGGGTTGACACGCAGCATTGTTTTTCGGATGATTCTTTTGAGATGAGACGAGCCTTCCGGCGCAAGTTTTGTGCGCAGGTAATACAAAGTTTCTTTTTCATTATGACTGAGAAGCTGCGTAAATAGTGCGGCTAACGCATTATCGAGTGCCGGGTTGGATTTTTTCAACAAGGATGATATGGATGCAAACAAGTGCGGCATATTTTCATATTTCTTGTTTTCGATCACTCTTGCCATCATTTGAAGACCGATCTTGTTGGCTGAAATCTTTTTATCTGACAGCCAGTCGTATATCAATTCGTCGAGCAAGGCATATTCCCCTGCTTTTGCCAGAACAAGCCCGATGTCAGTAAAGCCGGAGAGTAATTCCCCGTCACGGGTTAAAACAAGCCATTCATGGATTACGGGCAGATGTTTTTTAGGTTCGATTAACAGAAGCCTGGTTTGCAAGTCGAGCGCAATGCTTTTAAGTTCTATATAATCATCCT
>CAYWFK010000089.1:0-7974 GCA_964457375.1 uncultured Anaerolineales bacterium | reverse complement strand
CGATGCCCCAGTAATGAGACAAACCCAAAAACCTGAGTGGTGTCTTTTCAATTCGGTACAGCACCTTGCGCAGGGTTTTACCCAAACGCGGAAATCGGGCAATGATATTATCATAAGCGCCAAAGATGACATCCCGCCTGATGATCTCGACAGAAAGCCCGGCAAACAGATTTTCCAGTTCCTGCCCTGAGTAAATTCGCACGTGAGGCGCCAGTTTGTTCCTCAATGGTCTCGGAAGATAATTGACCAGCGGGATATTCCCGAAGTGATATTTTCCACGCAGAAAAATGCCGTGCGTCTCGAACGGATACCCGACATTCGGGCAAAACAGGATAATCCGCCCGCCGGGTTTCAAGACCCGGACCATTTCCGCCACACTTTGCCTGTCATTTTCCACGTGTTCGATAACCTCATTGCTTAGAATCAAATCGAAAAAATCGGAAGGAAAAGGAAGCCGCTCCCCGGCCCCGGAAAGTATATGCGAAGATGTTTTGCGCGCCTCAGCTGCACGGTCATACTCATATTCCATGCCAACCACAAAACCCCCATACTCCGCAAGATGCGTAACATATGTACCTACACCGCAGCCATCATCCAGCACAGCACCGCGAACACGGTTTCCCCCGGCATCCAGAATCATTCCCAAACGCCGCTCCTGCCCTGCACGCCAGATATAGGATGGTTCACCGCGTAACGCCGCTTTCTCTAAATTTCGATCTGTCATATCATCGTTTGTCATCGTTTGGTCAATCCTGCCCGACAAGGTTCCTGATTTCTCCCTGCAAATGAAACTTCAGCAACAAGAAACCGTCCCGGTACAATCGGTCAGCTTCCTTCCCATTCATGATAATCCCGGTTTTCGATGCCCATTCTCAGGAGAATGCGGCCGACAAGATTGGTCACCATCGTATCCACAGAGACCGTTCGGGAATAAAACGCCGGTACCGGCGGAAAGATGATCGCCCCCATTTCCGCGGCTTTTGCCATCAAGCGGATATGCCCCAGGTGAAGGGGTGTTTCCCGCACGACAAGCATCAAACGCCGCCCCTCTTTGAGAGTTACATCAGCAGCACGGGAAAGCAAATCGGAAGCATAGGAGTTAGCCACAGCCGACAAGGTTTTCACCGAACACGGCACGACGACCATCCCCCGGGTAACGAACGAACCGGAACCGATTTGTGCGCCGATATCCTGAATATCATAGACCACATCCGCGATGGCCTTGACCTCCGCCAGGCTTCTGTCCGTTTCGAGCCTGATAGTCTCCTCAGCTGCCCGGCTGATAACCAAATGGGTTTCGATATCCGAACCGGCAAGCCTTTCCAGCAGGCGAACGCCCAAAACAGCGCCCGACGCCCCGCTCAACCCGATTACCAGCCTTTCCCTTGCCATTATTTCACACCCCAGTGCACAGCAATCGTACCGAACATTTTCCGTCTGAAGTCCACATGCTGAAAGCCGGCCTTCACCAGCAAGCCGGATAACGCTTCTGCGGACAAAAAAGCCTCGGAGGAATCGGGCAGGTAAGTATAAGCCTCACGCTCACCGGTAATTAACTTCCCCAAAAAGGGAATGACGTAATGCATATGAAAACGAATGAAGGGAGAAACAAGGTTCTTGTACGGGCGGGTAGTATCCAGCGCCACCAGCCTGCCGCCCGGTTTGAGCACACGGTACTGCTCGCGCAATGCCAGCGGCAAGTCGACGACATTTCGAAGCAGGAAACCGGAAATCACGGCATCGAAGGTTTCATCCGGATAAGGCAGTGCGAGTGCATCCGCAGCATTCCAGCAAAGCCGGCTGCGGTTTGGCTTCTTGCGCCCTTCACGCATCATCGAAAGCGTGAAATCGGCAGCAACAGCGAACGCAGCCGGAGATTGGCGGACAGCTTCGAACGCCAAATCGCCTGTGCCTGCCCCCAAATCGAGCAATCTGCCGTCACCGGGCAGCGAAGCACGCCGAACCACTTCCTTGCGCCAGCGCACATCCTGCCCGGCGGTCATCAGGCGGTTCATCAAGTCATACCTGCCGGCAATCCGCCCGAACATATTACGGACGTAAACCGCCCGATCTTTCCCTGCGAGATTCGTCACGTCAGGCTGTAACCTCTTTCAAAACTTTCGCATCTTCGGCAAGAGCAACTTTATGCCCTTTCTCTACATCGACACGTGTCAGAATATACCCGCCGAGAATGAAAAAGAGAATGATGCTCAGGATAGCGGGCCGGCTGCTGCCGAATGTTGTTGCGGCAAAAGCAAACACCAGCGGACCCACAATCGCCGAGAATTTTTCCATAATTCCAAACAAACCGAAGAACTCTCCACTCTTCGTTGCCGGTGACATATAAGAGAACAAGCTTCTGCTCAATGCCTGGCTGCCACCCTGAACCACAGCCACCATCCAGGCCAGGAACCAGAATTCGATGACCGAATTGAGGAAGAAGCCCCAAACCGCGATGACCGAATAGACAATCAGAGCGAGGAAAATACTGGTTTTGGTCGTCAGTTTCGCAACCACGCCGCCAAAGAGCATATTCCCAAACAGCCGCGCCAGCAAAAGGCCGAACAATTCAATGCCAATGATCAAACCCAGAATGATGCCCAGATTACTCTTGCGCAGCGGCGGCAAAACCTTGATCGAAGCAATCGATACGCTGCTGCCGGAACCATCAGACCGGTCGCTGCCCAAATTGACGATTTCGAGGGTATGTTCTCCGGGCTCACCCAAAGTGAAGGTTTGGTGCATCCCGTAACGCACGGTCTGATTGAAACCATCCACGATGACACGTTCACCGGATTTTTCGTCTTTCAGATCTTCGCCATCCACCCGAATACCCCAGGCGCCATTCTCCGGACCGGTACCATATTCCACAGCAACACGCTGGCCATTGAACCGAAACGACAACGCAGCGCCGGCCTGGTCCGTTGTTTCATAACGCACATCTTCTTTCGTGCCCAGGGTCTTTGCCGGAACCACCTGATCCTTCCATTGACTGTCATACTGCAAAAACGAATCACCGATTCGATAAAGACCTTCACCGGCAGCACTGGCAGTCGTCTGATATGCAGGCTGAGGATCCCCGGTAACTTTCGACGGGAATACCCTTCGCCCCAAAACGCCGCCCAAAGGCAAAGCAATCAAATTGAAAAGCACAAAAGCCAAATAAAAGGGTCTGTTCTTTTCCTTTTTGCTTGGCAGACGTCCAAAGATCAAACTGAACGGAACGCCGACAAATTGCACGAGCAGCAAAGCCAAAATCAGTTCGATGCTGCCGAAACCCAGTTCGGCGCCATAAATAGCAGCTACGCCGATAATCGTTCCAATTCCATCGATATAAATCAGGAAAGCCAGCAGATACTTGAAGAGTTCACGATACTGCCTGACATCCCGCAAAGTATTCCACAGACGCCTGAAGCTGACAGAAACCACATTTTCACCTTTGGCCAGTTTTTCCGTCGCAGCGGGCGGCTCGGGGATACGCAGGAAAAGAGGAATGGAGAAAACAATCCACCAAATGGCAACACTTAAGAAGGAAAGTCTCGCGCCCAGAGTTCCGGGCAGCAGCTTAATCATGACGATATTGATCGCCAGTAAAACACCGCCGCCCAAATATCCCAACGCATATCCGCGTGTAGAAACCCTGTCCAGGTCACCTTCTTTTGCCACGTGTGGCAACAAAGCATCATAAAACACATTGGCACCGGTAAATCCGATTCTCCCGAGAATGAACAAAATCGAAGCCAGCATCCAATCCCCGGTTTTGAGTAAAACCATCAAACCCGTACCGACCACACCAATACCGAAAAAGATCGACAAAAACTTCTTTTTCCCCCGCATGACATCGGAAATCGTTCCCAAAATGGGTGACAACAGCGCAACAATGAATAAAGAAATCGACAAACCGGCACTCCAGTAAGCCGTTGCAATCGCTGCGCTGGGCAGGGTTGCTCCGGCAACCTGGCTGTAATACACAGGCAATACCGCAGCCATAATCGTCGTCGCAAAGGCAGAGTTCGCCCAGTCGTACATCGTCCACGCGTTTACCCTGCGTTTGTACTCCTTCTCATCCAATGCTGCCACACTACTCGCTCCCATAGCATTCTCCTTTTTTATCTTCGGCTTCAATCGCTGAGCAATTCCTGTTTATATAACACGAAAACGAAGTTTCGGTTTGATTATAGTACACGGAGCGGTGAAAGCCAACCAAAGATTCATGGAATTCTAAGCAAAAATCAATTGACTTCTTACTGCCGGCATGCTATTATTTAATTGGTATTATTCATTATCATAACTTATAGCCTGCACTTATTCTGTCATTATTTTTTTATATCATCCGGTATCATGATAAATTATCTTATGAACTAAATCGGGCAAAAAGATCATAACCATCCCGAACCCGAAACAAACATAAGAAAAACGAATAACACAACACCATCCGGTTGATTCCAGGTGAGATGAAATCACCAACGTAAAGCGCAGGCAGTTAATGCGCTTTATTGATTTAAACGAGAACAGGAGGAAGTATGAGTACTGACTTCATCGCAAGGATTATTGGCATGATCCTCTTCGCGATCCTAGGGGCATATCTGGGGGATTCGCTTGGGAACCCAAGCGCACATACATCGACGCTGTACGCAGTTGTTCTTGGATTGCTGGGTGCACTCACAGGGCTGATTCTATCGCCTTATTTTTCGACGCGTCCCGTTCGTTCGCTGCGCAAACTTCTTGGCAGAATATCGACCGGCACATTAATCTCCGGCTTGATTGGCCTGACCGTCGGGATGATCATAGCGGCACTGCTTGCCTTTCCGCTTTCCCTTCTCCCGTCTCCGTTTGGCCGAATACTGCCTTTCATCGGCGTACTGCTCTTCGGATACTTCGGCATTGCTGTTTTCATCATGCGCCAAAAAGATATCCTGAAACTGCTGCGCCTGAATCATTCCCCGCTGGTAGATGAGGAGCAAGATGAATCTTCGGAACATGAAAACCGCCCGATTTTAATCGACACAAGCGTAATCATCGACGGAAGAATTGCCGATATTTCCCGAACAGGATTTCTCGTCGGGACACTGCTCATCCCCCGCTTTGTGCTCAACGAACTCCAGTACATTGCGGACTCATCCGACGGGCTGCGCAGGCAAAGAGGACGGCGAGGCATGGAAGTGTTAGCCCGCCTCCAGCAGGATACAAGCATTCCGATTAAAATCAGTGATATCGATGTCGAAGGCGTGCGGGAAGTGGACGACAAACTGGTCATTTTGGCAAGACAATTGCGCTGTCCGATTCTGACCAACGACTACAACCTGAACCGGATTGCCGAATTGCAAGGTGTGCCCGTGCTCAACATCAACGAACTCGCCAATGCCGTCAAAGCCGTCTTGCTGCCGGGTGAATCCCTGCAAGTCAACATCATTCAGGAAGGCAAAGAAGTCGGGCAAGGCGTCGGGTATCTCGACGACGGAACGATGGTTGTCGTCGAAGACGGCCGTGAATTCCTGCATTCGACCATACCGGTCACCGTGACCAAAGTTCTGCAAACCGCTGCCGGCCGCATGATCTTTGCCCGGCGCGAGGAGACTCAAAAATGACCTTGCGTATTTACAACACACTGACCAGAAAAAAAGAGGTCTTTGAACCGCTGGAAACCGGAAAGGTCTCCATGTACGTATGCGGTCCGACAGTGTACGACAAGGCGCACGTAGGCCACGCCATGTCCGTGATTATTTTCGATATCATCCGCCGCTACCTCGAATACAGCGGATACTCCGTCCGCCATGTGATGAACTACACGGACGTAGACGATAAAATCATCCAGCGCGCCAATGATCTACACATCGATCCGATCAAACTCGCCGAAAAATACATAGCCGAATTCGGCCGCCATCTTGAAGAACTCAACGTGCTCCCGGCAACGGTTTTTCCGCGGGCAACCCATGAAATCGACCAGATTATCGCAATGGTCAAAGGCCTGATCGAAAAAGGGCATGCTTACGAAGTCGATGGCGATGTGTATTTCATCGTGGAAAGCGACAAAGAATACGGCAAACTTTCCGGCAGAAAAATCGAAGATATGCAATCCGGTTCCCGCATCGATATCGACCAGCGCAAAAAAAGCCCGATGGATTTTGCTCTCTGGAAAGCATCGAAACCCGGTGAACCTGCCTGGGAAAGCCCATGGGGCAAAGGACGGCCCGGATGGCATATCGAATGCTCGGCGATGAACCTGCACCACCTTGGCGAACAAATCGATATTCACGGCGGCGGGAACGACCTTATCTTCCCGCACCATGAAAATGAAATCGCTCAATCCGAATGCTTCACCGGGAAACCGTTTGCCAAATATTGGGTTCACAACGGCATGCTGCAACTTTCCGGCGAGAAAATGTCCAAGTCGATTGGCAATCTGATTACCATCGAAGAATTCCTCGAAAACCACGAAGCCGATGTGCTGCGGATGATGATCCTCAATTCAAGCTACCACAGCCCGCTGACCTACAACGAAGAGACCCTGAATCATGCCGCCCGTGCACTCGACCGCTTACGTTCCGCGTTGCGCCCCGCCCAGCCGGAAGCAACCGGCGAGCCGCCCCAAAGCCTGCTCGACCAAATCGAAGCGACACGCAAAGGGTTTGCCGAGGCAATGGATGATGACTTCAACACATCAGCGGCAATTGCTCACCTCTTCGAACTTGTGCGGGCAATCAACCAGGCGAGAGACAACGGTGCCGGCCAGCAATCGCTGGCAAGCGCACAATCCTGCCTGCTTGAACTCACCGGCGTCCTTGGCTTGCGCCTGGCCGTCCCGGAAAAGAAAGCATCCGATGCCGCGCCGTTCATCGAACTGTTGCTCAAGCTGCGCACCGAACTGCGCACACAAAAAATGTGGGCGCTTTCCGACACCATCCGCGACGAACTCAACGCGCACGGTGTGGTCATCGAAGACCATAAAAACGGTACCTCCTGGCGCTGGAAATAATCTGCAAACAAAAGCCAAACCGTCCTCTGGACGTGAACAACGGCACAACGGAAGACGAGGCAAGATATGCGTGAATGGATCATCGGGCGGAACCCGGTATACGAAACCATCATTGCCGGGAGAAGACAGCCGTTCAGTCTTACCCTTGCAGAAGGGGTGCAGCCCAAAGGTCACCTTGCAGAAATAATCGAACGGTGCCGGGCAAAGAAAATCCCGATTCGCCGGGTGCCGAACAGCCGTTTGGCAGCCAAAGGGCACAACCATCAAGGCGTTGCCCTGGAAGTCAGCGGCTACCCGTACGCCACCATCTTCGACATTCTCGAAAATATCGACCGGCACCAGCAGCACGCACGTGTTCTGATTCTGGATGCACTCAAAGACCCTCAAAACCTGGGCACATTACTGCGCACTGCGGAAGCCACAGGGGTAGACGGCGTTTTACTGCCGCTTCGCCAAAGCGCTTCGATAACCCCGGCAGTCGTCAGAGCATCTTCCGGAGCAACCGAACACCTGCAAATCGCCCGTGCCAATCTTTCGCAGGCAATTTCCCGCTTCAAAGAAAAAGGGCTGTGGATCATCGGTCTGGAACATACAACTGTTGCCAAAACGCCGGCAGAAATCTCTTTGAATATTCCCATGGCGCTGATTGTCGGCAGCGAATCAAAAGGAATGCGCAGCCTGACGCGGAAATCCTGCGACTTTTTCCTGCGTCTTCCCATGTGCGGACATGTCGATTCCCTCAATGCTTCTGTTGCCGGGTCGATTGCCCTTTACCTTGTCTGGGAACAAAACCAATTTACAGGAGAAAAATCCCCCGAAACATTGACGTAATCCCGGAATCCTGATAGACTTCCGTCTCACTCTCGAATTAACCTTGTCTGTGCACAATGCCTCTGGTATAATGCTTCCGCTCAATTGGTGGCACATTACCAACAAGAGAGATGCCGACGTAGCTCAATCGGCAGAGCAGCCGCCTTGTAAGCGGCAGGTTATGGGTT
>CAYWFK010000088.1:0-8001 GCA_964457375.1 uncultured Anaerolineales bacterium | reverse complement strand
TTTTCTCCTGATGGCAAATGGATCGTATACAGCAGTGATCAGGGAAACCTGGCTTCTGCCAATCTTTTCATCATCCCTGTGAGTGGGGGCACGCCTTTTCAATTGACCCACTCGCAAAGTTACGATGGCGCGCCATCATGGTCGCCCGACAGCCGCTGGATTGCATTCGAATCATCCCGCAATGACCCGGAAGAATCCGAAGGCACACAACTCTGGCTGACAGCCACGCCATGGCAATTTGTTCTCCTTACATCATCCCCTTAATCCACAATAACAAGCCACTCTCGCCATAAACCGCTCTGTATCGATTCATCCGCTCCGCGTTGCTTCAAATAATGCTTTTTCTCCCGAAGCGCTTCTGCACACACATTGCAGTAACCCTGATAATAATCGCTTCCATCCGCCATCGGCAATACAGCGATTTTTCCGCAAGGAGTGCTTTCACCAATCCAAAGAACATTTCGGGTTGCTCATCTGTAAATTTTTTTGACCATTTTTACCATTTTAGTTTATAATTGCCCTTATCGGTTTCAACTATCAATTCGGATGTTTCCTATGAAATACATACTATTTTCACTGTTTTTTCTCACGAACATGTTCTTTCCTTTCCAATCGCAACAAACCAAAACCAACAGCCTGCTCTCGGTCGGTAATGGTCCCTTGAAAATACTCCTGGAAACAACCGGCAATGGGATAAAACTTAACGATATCAAGAATGACAATTCGAGCATTTTGGCAAATGAATCAGCGCTATTCACCCTTACCGTATCCCCCGTGCCCAACAATAATACTACGTACGAAATTCGCTCGGACGATACCTGGTCGAATATGCAAATAGACAATAACGGGTCAGTTCTACGTGCCGTTTTGTCCGGCCACACGAATCCTAATATCCCGAATTCTCTTCATGTAACTGTAACCATCACAGCATCCGACAAGCATTCCCAATGGGATTTGTCCGTTTCCGGCTTGGGCTCGAATTACTCACTTGTCTCCGCACGTTTTCCGCTACTCGAACTGAAATCCACCGCTGACGACAACCTGTTGTTACCGAAATACTCCGGAAAATTGATTCACGATCCGGTTGGCAGTGCAACCGACATGACGATGACTTATCCGCGCGGATGGTCCGCCACAATGCAGTTCCTTGCCAAGTACAATGATATTCAAGGTATTTACCTTGGCTTTCATGACCCCAAGGCATCCCTTAAACATTTCAACGTTCGTACCATGAACGGGCATTTGAGTTTCCACGGAAACGTAGTGATTGCCGACAAAACCATTGCCGGCAATGATTGGGATTTTCCCGGACATTTCGAGTTGGATTTGTTTGACGGCGACTGGTATGACGCTGCACAAATTTACAAAGCGTGGGCGTCCGACATGGCAGACTATTGGCCCCGGACAACCCCTGAACGCTCTTTACGCCAACAGGAATTAGGGCGGATTGCAATTTGGGCATATTACTCGTCTCCTGTAAGCACCCCAATCACCAGCACCAGAACAACCATGGAGACATTCATCGACTATTTCCCCGGTGTACCTGTGGGTATCCACTGGTATCAATGGAACTACAAGGACATGGACGATGATTACCCGGACTATTTCCCTGAACGCGACGGTATGACCGGGCTGGTAACTCACCTTCAACAAAAAGGAAAAGCGGACATTATGCCTTACATCAACGGGCGATTGTACGATACTGATCTTACCGGTGAATGGGATTACACAACGCGGGGATATCCTGACGCTACGAAAAAACCGGATGGCAGTGTCTATACCCAAACCTTCAACGGGAATCTCTTTGCCGTCATGTGCCCGGCTCAAACTTCCTGGCAAACTATTCTCACCGACGTTGCATCCCAGCTGACAAGCCGTATCGGCAGCAAAGGCATTTACATCGACCAGGTCGCAGCTGCCGCGCCGGTTGAAGATATGGACCCGGGTCATGGGCATCCGCTGGGTGGCGGTCACTGGTGGCGTGACGGTTACGCCAGCATGTTTACGAACATCCATCGCCAAATCCCGGCCGGTCATTTCATCACCGTTGAGGGAGGAGCCGATTATCTAGCCGACCAGGTCGATGGTTTTCTGGTCGAAGGCTGGCTAACAAACAACCTCGTTCCCGCTTTTCAGGTAGTATACGGCGGACGCGTCCAGCTTTTTGGCAAACGAACCGGAACATCCCGTTACCACAACCAGTCTTTCTACTGCAAACTTACCCAGGCTTTCGTTCAGGGAATCGAACCCGGTCGTGTGAGCACCTATATCGTCTCCGATCCAAATGCCTCGACCGCCCGTCCCTTCGTCAAACGTCTCGCAGCAATGCGGCACAAATTGCAGGATTATCTTTCTTTCGGCACCATGCTCCGACCGTTGGAAGTCTCCGGTTCCATCCCCGACATTACTTCCAGCTGGACGGATTATGGCACACCGGTTGACGTAACCATCCAGGCACTCCAAACTTCACTCTACAAACATCCCGACGGCGGATCGGTCGCGGCAATCTTTGCAAATGCATCCATGACCGATACTGTAACCTTTTCATTCGATTTCGACAGTGCACAACACGGGCTTCCCGGCACATTCGTAACAATTCAGGAAGTCACCGAAACAACTTCCGGCACGCCCCAACTGATTTCGAATCACTTCACTAAAAATATTACGCTCGCACCGCTCGAATCCCTTGCGGTCATCGTCAAATCATACGGAATTTACCTTCCCCTGGTCCGGCAAAATTCCCCGTAAGCTGGTTGTTCAAATCATCATGCCTAACCATACAGGAAACAATCACTTGATCGAAAAAACAAAACCGGCACTGTTCATCGCTCTGACACTCATCCTCTCGAGCATCATTCTGCTCCTATTCTTTTCGGCAAGCCTTGCGGCACCCGTCTCATCATCAGCCGTTCACAAAGGACCTGTTCCGCCGATTGTTTCAGGGTATGGAGCGTGGGGATCTCCAAATGTGATTACTACTTCTTTCCAATTTCTCACCAGCCCGGGATATACCAACACGGTAACGATCTATCATGCTGTCACCCAAACCCGGCCGGCTCCGGCTGTTTTCTTTGCTCCCGGCTGGAACGTACCCTGTGAAGATTACGGGCAACTGTTACGTTTTCTCGCCGGCAAAGGCTATGCTGTTGCATGCGATGACTACCAAGAAGATACCAGTGAGATTGGTATTCAGCTCAACGAGAGTTTTTCTCACACCGTTTCCATATACAAGTCAATCTTCGAAACGGATCATTTTGGGGTGATTGGTCATTCGTCCGGTGCAGGGCTGCTTCCTTCCCTTGCCTATGATTTCATAAGGAATAAACACTGGGGGGGAGCCAATGGGGAACATGCCTTCATTCTCGAAGCTGCCCCGTGGTTCGATTTCGACATCACCGATGCAAAACTTGCAGACTATCCCGCCAAAGTCAAACTGCTTCTTCTGGTCGGAGAAAACGACCAATCGACCGATTGGAGAACTTATGTCGATCAGTTCGAAAGCATCCCAATTCCGGATACCGAAAAGGATTTCATCATCTTGCGTGAAAGTACAGTACAAACTTATACCTATACGGCGTCCCATCCGATAATTGCTAGCGGTAACCAAAGCGGGTATGGCGTCTATGATGCCATGGATGACTATGGGGTTTTCAGGCTTGTCGATGCGCTCGCAGATTACACTTTTCACGGAAATAACTCCGCAAAGCCAACAGCGCTTGGCGATGGTCGTGAAACACAAATTGAAATGGGTTCACTGCGTGACCTCATTTCGACAGATGACCCCCGCCCGATTCCCGGCCAAACCTATGATTATCCCTGCAATGCTGACATCAACCCTCGTAAGAGCCATTGCGCCGATTACGATCATGAGCTGCCTGGTGCGGTTTTGATCACACCGACAAAACATATCCATATTTCCAAAGCCGCACCGATATTCAGATGGGAACCTGTACCGACAGCAAACCAGTATTTTCTGCAAATCCGCCCTTTGCTGCCGAACGGTGAACCGAATTGGAATATCAGTTTTGGCGAAAGTGTTTCCGCCGCAGATGCTTCCTGCACTGCCGGAACACAATCCTGTTCGCATGCAATTGCCAACAGTCTGCCTGCCGGTGAATATGTTTGGTGGATCAAAGGTTATAGCAACACATTGGCAAGTGTATGGAGCCGGCGCGGTTATTTTTCCGAGCTAGGTTTCGTCTATCTGCCATTCATTGGCGGCCATTAATAAATCCGGATGCTGCCTGCGCGGCTTTGGCTGTATGAAGTAAATCCGCTTTTCCCCCGTAACATGTTGATTATATTATTTTTATAGGTGGATCAAATATACAATTTGGGTAGTGGCTATGCGCACTACACAAGAACCTGCTGGCATTCGCAGCTATTTCCTCATTCGGTTTGCCCCGGCGTCTGGTACCACTGATGACAAGCGGGACAGCGCACAGCAATTGCAAGATTTGGATACCCGCAATACGGACATTCCTGTTTTCCCTCCGCCTCGTACTCCGTCGAAGTCATCTCGATGATTGCATCAGTAATCGATGTCAGACAATTGGGGCAAAAGTCTGTATTTTCATCTATCCCGGATAGACAATACGGGCAAAGTATCATTATCGGCGTATCCATACGGTTTTATTATTGCATGGGATACACGGTTCGTCAAATATTCCTTCCATTCCCATTGTTCCCCCCCACTTCATCCTTCTTGCGGCAACACCGGATTGGGCTTCGCACCATTGCCTCATTCTTCGTATGATTTCAGGATAATGTATAATACATCATAATAAAAGGAAAGGACGAACCATGTACGACCATCCGCCCTTCTTCTCCGGAACCCTGCAATCATCCTCCAATCCATTACAACACTTCGTTCCCCGTCTGGAAAGCGGCGTTGCCGAAAAATGGATACAGTATCTCGACATCGGGAACGGCTGGGTACTGGACCCGTTTGGCGCTTCTCCGCACCTGCTCGTTGAACTGGCAAACGCAGGAGCAAACGTACTTGTTACAGTCAACAACCCTGTACTCAATACTTACCTGTATCTTCTTGCCAATCGGCCCGAGCGGGGAACATTAGCCCGATTGGTAGACAAACTCGGGGCTTCGATCATCAGAGTAAACCGTACCAGATATCCCAATAAAATCCCAAAAAGATTCGAAACGATTATCAAAGAACTATACGACACGCAATGTACAAACTGCAAACATACTGCGCAAGCAGTTGAATTCATTTGGGATAAAGCCGCAGACCAGCCTGTCCGTAAATCCTACAAATGTTCCACGTGCCTGTATGCAGCCGAAGATCAGGTCAACCATGAGGATATCGACCAGGCAGCCACATTCCAAAACAACGCCATTTACCGGGCACAGGCTGTCAGCAAGATAACAAATTTCACTGATCATGCACGCTCTTACGTCGAATCGATTATCGACATCTATCTTCCGCGCACAATCAATGCCATCGTGTTGACCCTCCAGCGTCTGGACTTGCTCGAGATGAGCGAACAGGAAAGGAATTATCTCAACGCCCTGCTGATCTCGACGTTTGATCAAACGACCACACTTTGGCCCCCCGACGCCACCCGTGAAAGTCCCAGGCAATTGGTTGCTCCGGCGTTTTTCCGTGAAACCAATTTTTGGCTTGTTTTCGAAGAACAGATTGAAAAATGGTCATCCTTCACCAACAAACCTGTCCCGCTCATCTACGAACAGGACCCGCACTTTGGCGATGTGTCACAGGGACCCGGCATCCACGTCATTTGCGGAAGATTTTCGGAATCCATCGAGAAAATCGCTAAATTCGACATCAAGGCACTAGTCACCGTCGTCCCAAGGTACAATCAGGCATTCTGGGCACTATCTGCCGTATGGACCGCCTGGCTGATGGGCAAAGAAAAATTAGGCTCTTTCTATAACGTTTTCAATCGCAGGAAATACGATTGGGAATGGCACACCAAAGCACTATATTCCGTGTTTCGGCGTGCTTACCAGCTGTTGCCCGAAAATGCACCCGTCGTTTTGTTCCCCGGTAGCAGGGAAGTCGAATTAACCACATCCGCAGCCATTGCCGGTAAACTCTCCGGCTTTTCCATGGCAGGGATTGCTGCCAGAGAACATCGTGGGTATCCCCAATTGTTATTCTCGAAGAAGCCAACAACACCCCATTCCAGCCACCCGTTAGATATCAAAACGGGGCTAATCGAATATTTACGCCAAAGAGAAGAACCGGCTGACTATTTCCTGTCGTATCTCGCATGTTTAACAACGGCAATTCAACAAAACTCTCTGCCCGGTGTCGTGAATACCGGCGCAGGCAAACTTTATCATCAACTGCACAATGCTATCATCCGCAGCCTGAATGACAGCGGAACATTCAGAGTATATGGAAAAAACGTAAAAACGCCTCAATCCAAGCACTGGTGGCTATACGAAGATTGTGCAACGGACAGCCCGCTGGATGACCGCATCGAAAAATCGATTGTCACCTTTGCCCGATTTCATCCGGCTTTCAATCATGCCGGGATAAACGCAGCCTTGAATCATCAATTCCGGGGGCTGTTCACACCATCGCCTGCCCTGGTGCTCGCTTGCCTGAATTCCTACTGCACGCACGCCGACGGCTGGCACCTGAACCACCACGAAACTGCCAGTCGTCGCGAATCCGATTTACAGAAAATAAGCGGCTACATACAATCCATCGGAGAAAGTCTGGGATACGAAACAACCATACAGTCATCCCCTTTGTTGAAAGTCACATGGATGCAAAATCCGGAAGAAGAGCAATTTGAGTTCTTCATTACCCAAAATGCCTGTCTGGGCAAATATCTTTCGGTCGAACAACCTGAAAACACCGGGCAATACATCATCGCCCCCGGCAGCAGAGCCAATCTGATTGCCTTCAAATTACAAAACAACCTGCTCTTCAAAGAGAAATTTACCGGCTCTTTTCACTTCGTCAAATTCAGATTGATTCGCAAACTTTTCGAAGGACCCGAAAATCCCACACTGACAAAAAACAATATCAGATACCACTTAAACCTTGATACAATTGAATACGTTAGCGAACAACTACAATTAATCTAAGCGGAAGTGCAGCAAGCTCACATCAAACCTCATGCAAAAGTCCCCGGGAACGCAATCATTATCCAGACAATTCATCAAATACCTGCCCATTGTTCTATTGATAACAGCAATCTTTCTGCTGATTGCCGGTTTTTACCACCGAAACATGGCAACGGTAACACTCAATTGGTCCACCAAAAGTGAATTTGGCGTCATCGGCTACAACATCCTTCGAAGAGCCGCCGGAACGGAAGACTTCATCATAATCACCCGTAAAATCATTCCTTCTTCGGGGGATTCCTTCACCGGCAGCAGCTATCATTATCAGGATACGGAAATTACCCCCGGGAAACAATACGACTATATCGTCGAGGAAGTCAAAAGTTCCACGAACGGGAACCGCATCGGTCCGATTCGCGTAACAGCCAAAAGCCGGAGTACCTCCTACTATTTGCTCGCATGCCTGTTCGCTGCCTCCGCCGGCTTTCTGTTCATTCTCCGTAATAGACAAGCCGGGCTTTCCGTCAAACGAACTTCATCAGGTCAGCTGCCGGATTCCGGCAATCCCCTGTTCGTGCAGGTTGGCGATCTGTTTTTCTCGTTCATTTGCAGCGAACCGGATACGCTCCGCCGGCTCCGCAAACGCTACGCGGCATTCGTACCGCCCGCAGAAAAAGCCATTCGGCAGCAGGATTTGTTCACAATCAACATCGAACATGGCGATGAAAAACCAGGTCCCCGCACCCAACCGGAATATACATGCACCTATCACGAAAATTCCGCAAGCGTTTCATCAGCAAACATGTCCGGAGAAATTCATCCCGGTGAGAATCATGGCAGCCTGACCGTCTCGTCACCTGTCGCCATCGAAGAAATCGACTATTTTTTCCGCATCGCCTTGGCAATGAACGCAATCAAGCATCACGGTTTGATGATTCA
>CAYWFK010000087.1:0-8037 GCA_964457375.1 uncultured Anaerolineales bacterium | reverse complement strand
ATTATCGATGTCCCGAACGCAATCCCGACAAGTATTGAATTTGTCGATATCGCCGGTCTGGTCGCAGGAGCCAGTCACGGCGAAGGCTTGGGAAACCAGTTTCTGGGGAATATCCGCAACACAGAAGCCATCATTCACATCGTCCGCTGTTTCGATGATCCCAACATCGTTCACGTCAGTGCACACCCGAACCCCGCAGACGACATCAATATCATCAACCTTGAACTAATGATCGCAGACAGCCAACAATTGGATAAAAAGATTGATAAATTATCACATCAGGTCAAGGGGGATAAAAAGTTGATTCCCGTCATGGAAACTGCCATCCTGATGAAAAACCATCTTTCAGAAGGCAAGCCGCTTTCCACATTTTCCCAAAGAAACACGTCCCATTTTTCCGTACTCAACCAGGAATTGCGCTTTCTCACCGCCAAACCATTTATTTACCTTGCCAATGTTTCGGAAGATTCCATCGGGGGCAAAAACCATTACGTGGAAGAAGTGCGTAAAATTGCGAAGGAAACCGGTGCCACAGTAATCACCTTGTCATCGAAACTTGAGCATGATCTCATCGGTTTGCCAGACGATGAGAAAAAGGAACTGCTTGAAATAGTTGGACTCACCGAAACAGGTTTGACGAAAGTAATCCGTGAATCCTATAAACTGCTTGGCTTGATCAGTTTTTTCACACACAACAAAAAAGAAGTACGCGCGTGGGAAATTCCGGAAGGAACGACAGCCCAAAAAGCCGCAGGCCGAATACACACGGATTTCGAACGCGGCTTCATTCGGGCAGAAGTAATTGCTTACACCGACTATCTGGAATACAAAAATGATGCCAAAGCACGCGCTGCCGGAGCGATTCGGCTCGAAGGTAAAGAATACATTGTCGAAGACGGGGATATCATCCAGTTCCGCTTCAACGTCTGACGACCCTTTTATTATTTCAGTTTCTTTTCCATTGAAATTCTGAGCGCTTCCTGATAGACCAAATTCAGGCGTTCGATCAACATTTTTTGTTGTTCATCGGCCAGTTCCGCTTGTCCGTCGCTAGCGCCCGTTTCTTCACCGGTTCTTTGTATCAGGGTACTTAGCAAATTCAGAAAATTATCATCGATCATGGCTTCATTTTCACCAAGTTTTTCCGCCAGCCGGGCAGGGTCCTCTGCTGCTTCCAACAATTCGTTGAGAAAAGCGAATTCCGGTGGTGGTGCAGCCAGTTTCTCGATTATCCTGACGATATTAGCCAGTTTCCCCGATTTCTCCAAATCACCTTTTTGACGGGCATTTGCCAATTGTTCTTCCAGCGCGTGTACGAAAAATTCATCGACAATCGCCTGGTTTTGGGCGATCGTTTCTTCGGGATTTTCCACTGAAAGCAAAGCCTCGATATTTTTATTGGCATACTCGACACGGAGTTTTACCAATTCATCTTCCTCTTTCGTCAAAGCCAGCAATTTTTCCCGAATTTGCAATAATTTTTGCCTGAGATCATCATCAGCTGCATGGTCAATTTTCTCGCTCAATTGCTGAAAGAATACGTAATCCATTCCTGAACGGGCGAGCTTGACGAAAGCACGTAACCGGGCATCATCCGAAGATTTGATTACCTCATCCAACAAGTTTTCTCTCGAAAACTTTTCTCCGTAACCCTGAATAATGTTAGCAGCTTCTTCGAACGCATCCGATTCTTTCTTCAGGTTATGCCCGTAAGTGCTGAATACAAGTAATTGTTCCTGCAATTTGTTCAAACGGCTCACGGACGATTGATCATTGCTCATCAAAGCGGCTTCATAGATTCTGGAAAACAGGTAGAAAAATTCCTTGTCAATCAGCGCATCCCCTTCCCGAATGAGTGTTTCCCGGGATTCTTCGCTCGCCTCCAGCAATCTTTGCAGCAAGACAGCCCGTTTTTCCTGGGCTTCCAGCATTTCCTTTGTAATCCCGTCTGCTTCGAGGATCTTTTCAACCAGGCTTTTGTAAGTCAGCATGGTAACAGGACTGAACAAATATGCTTTGCGTTGCTCCTGTGGTAAGGCATTGAAAACCTGTGTAATCAGCGGCCCGATAATCTTTTCCTGCTCATCCCGCGGCACAGCCAATTCAGGTGGAAAATACGTCAGGAGCAGTTCTTTCTCAGGATCATGATAGACAATTGGAGTTGCTGCTGAACCCTGATAACCACAAGTCGGACAGTGAATGAGATTGACAGCACCGCTTAGCAGCCGATTCTTGATAGCAGGGTCGTTACCGACATCGAATAGCTGCTGAATATCTGCAACAACAGGCTGACCGCATGATGGACATTTTATCTGGGTTTTAGGCATAATGATCTCCGCAAATTTCTTTTTTTATTTGGTATTATCTCACCCTGGGTAATGAAAAACAAATCCTTGCCCCATCCCCCGGTTTCGGGTCGATCCATATTCTTCCCCCGTGGGCATCGATGATAGCTTTCGTTAAATATAAACCGAGGCCTGCGCCTTTGGTTACTCTCGCCATATCATCTGCCCGGTAAAACCTGTCGAACACATGGGGAATATCTCCCTGCGCAATGCCTGGCCCTTCATCCTGCACGCAAATGATGATTTGCTCAGGTCTTACCTGCCCGTTGATTCGCACCTCGCCGCCCTGAGAATACTTGATTGCATTGGAAAGCAAGTTATTGATCACCTGCGACAAACGATCTTCGTCGGCTAAAACAACCGGAAAATCTTCCGGGATATCGACAACGATCGTGTGTCTGGTAGTCTGGGTTCGGAACTTCTCGGCTATCCTTTCCAGAAATGGTTTCAAATTCAAATCCGTAAGATTCAATTTCAACCCGCCAGCCTGCAACCGGGAAGCATCCAGCAAGTTTTCAATCAATTCGGTCAAATGATCCGCTTCCTCTTCGATGACCTCCAGACTGTCACGGATTACTTCCGGCTCCCATGAAACATCATCACGTCTCAATGTGCCGACATATCCTTTGATCAACGCCACAGGTGTTTTCAGTTCATGGCTGACAACTGAAATGAAGGTACTTTTCAGTTCTTCCGCTTCCCGAAAATGTGAGATATCCCGGATGCTGGCGATAATATTCATCAGCTTTCCGTCCGATGACAAAGCCGGCGCATAGGTAATTCCGACCGGCAAGGGAATCCCATTCGGCCTGTTCAAATCCCCTTCGGTATAAAGTGTGGCATAAGCGGTCAAAGGCCAACCGCCTGCCTCTGCGTCTTCCAGCGTCGTGCCTTTCACGTTCCCGGAAAACACGATGATTTCCTGATGCTTACGGTTGATGATTTGATCTTTGTCCTGCCCCAGCAATCTGGAAAATGCCTGATTACATCGTTCGATTGTGTGGTCAGGGCTCATAATCAAAATGCCGTCCGCCACAGAATCAAGGATAGAATCAAGCCTGCGTTTTTCCTGGCTCACCTGCGTATAAAGTTGTGCGTTTTGTACAGCGATAGCCGCCTGGTCTGCGAAGCTTTGCAACAAAGTGCGGTCGTTTGCGGAAAAAATCCCGCTATAACTTCGAAAAATAAAAATCAGCCCGATTACCTGACCACGTGAGATCAAAGGCAAACCAACTCCCGAAAGCAAGCTCAAGCTCGCCACCCGGGTCAGATACTGCAAAATCCTGTTGATTTCCGGCAACTCGAAATCTTCCGGATCCGGATGCTCAGAAACCTCCGCCAGCAAAGGGTCAATCGATTTGAGAAAACTTGGCGGAATTCCATAAGAAGCGGAAACTTTCCAGCCGCCTTTTTCACTCCGCAAAGCAATCAAACCGGCTTGACCTGCCAGCATTTCCGCAGAAATTTTGATAATCCGGGCAAGGAGTTTTTCCAGATTCAACTCCTCTGTCATCGCTTTTGCGATTTCCAGAAGATAATCTCTTTGCCTAATCCGGTAATCGGGCAAAAGCATCATGTTTAACTTACCAGGCTCCCCAGAACTTCTTCGAATATCTTCAAACCGCTGTCAATTTCAGCTTTGGTAATACATAGCGGCGGTGCAAAACGCAACGTGTTTGTACCGCACCCCAGCATGATCAAGCCGCGTTGGAAACAGCCTTGTTCGATTTCATCCCGCAATGCCGGATTTGGTTCTTTCGAATTCCGGTCGGTTACGAACTCCAGGCCGACCATCAAACCGATTCCCCGGACGTCGCCAATCACATCGTAGCGCTCTTTGAGTGCAAGCAGTTTGCCAATCAAATAGTCACCTGTGTTCTTCGCATTTTCCAGATACTCATTTTCAATCAAATCAATTGTCGCCAAAGAAGCGGCACAAGCCAGCGGGTTTCCGCCGTAAGTGTTCCCATGAGAACCTTTTTTCCAGTCCATCACAGATTTCCGCGCGATGACAGCACCCAAAGGAACACCCGAAGCAATTCCCTTCGCAGCGCAAACAATATCCGGCTCGACACCGAAATGCTCGATTGCCCACCATTTCCCGGTACGTCCCATCCCGGATTGAACTTCGTCGGCAATCAATAGAATATTGTACTTGTCGCACAGTTTTCTCAACGCAGGGAAAAAGCCTTCCGACGGGACGACATACCCGCCCTCACCCTGAATAGGTTCAATGATAATTGCTGCGGTATCTTCCGGTGGAAGCAGCTTCGTCAGAATTTCCTCTTCGAGGTATCTGACAACCCGTTCCCCGTAAGTCTCGCCTTCTTTTGTGGTCAATATCGGCCGGTAGGGATTTGGATAAGGGACATGAACAACACCATTCATCATCGGGTAAAACCCGCGGTGATATTTTGTCTTGCTGGCTGTCAAACTCATCGCCCCATAGGTGCGTCCGTGAAAAGCACCCAGGAATGCGATAATTTGGCTTTTATGTGTATGGTAACGAGCAAGCTTAATCGCCCCCTCGACGCTTTCGGTGCCGGAATTCGTCATGAAAGATACAGCCTGTTCTTTGAAAGGAGCGATCCTGTTCAATTGTTCAGCCAAATCCACCCAGTTTTCATGATAGAAATCCGATGAAATATGGATGAATTTTTCAGCCTGCTCCTGAATAGCCTTGACAACTTTCGGGTGGCTGTGTCCGGTCGCCACAACTGCAATACCTGCTGCGAAATCCAGAAATTCATTGCCATCCACATCCCAAACTTTCACGCCTTTCCCGTGATCCATAACAAACGGGTACGCTCTCGGATAAGACGGGGAAACAAATTGATGATCACGCTCGATGATTTCTTTTGCTTTTGAGCCAGGAATCTTATTCTCAAACATCGGGGTTGCTCCTTATCCAATCTTGAATTATGAAAATCCCAGCATTTCGAAAATGCTGAAAACAAATTATAACACTGCAAAATTATTCATCCGTCTAACTCACGAAAACTGCAAACACATTCCGATTAATCAAGTATAATCATCCCCTGCTATGACTGAATCCTTTCACTACGAACTCATTAATACCGATAAAACCGCACGTGCCGGGGTCTTCCATACCCCTCATGGTGCCATCGAAACGCCGCTTTTCTCACCGGTAGGCACTCAGGCAACCGTCAAATCGCTAACACCGGAACAAGTCAGGCAAACCGGTGCACAGATGGTCCTCGCAAACACCTATCATCTGTACCTTCGTCCCGGGGACGAACTGATCGCTGAACTTGGGGGATTGCACAACTTCATGAACTGGCACCACCCCATTCTCACTGATTCCGGCGGTTTTCAGGTTTTTTCTCTGGCCAGCCAACGGAAAATCACCGAAGACGGCGTTACGTTCAAGAGCCATATTGACGGGTCAACCCACTACCTCACTCCGGAAAAATCCATCGCCATTCAGGAAAATCTCGGGGCTGATATCATCATGGCTTTCGACGAATGTGCTGAACCTTACGACAGGGAATACAACGAAAACGCGTTGCAAAGAACCCACAGCTGGCTTCGACGATGTATCGATGCCAAGAAGAGACCCGACCAGGCGCTATTTGGTATCGTTCAGGGCGGGATTTACCCTGATTTGCGTGAAATCTCCGCCCGCTTCGTTGCAGACCTCGACCTTCCTGGAAATGCAATCGGCGGCCTATCCGTAGGTGAAACGAAAGAAGAAATGAATCAGGTACTGGAAATTGTCAATGATATTCTGCCAAAGGAAAAACCGCGTTATCTGATGGGTGTTGGCACCCCCATTGACATCATCAACGGAATCAAACGCGGCATTGATATTTTCGACTGCGTTCTTCCAACCAGACTGGCCAGACACAAGACAGCAATGAACCGCTACCAAAACCTGCACATCTCGAACGCCCAATTTGCCAGAGACGAAAATCCGCTCGATAACACATGCAGTTGTTATACCTGTCAACATTTTTCCAGGGCATACATTCGGCACTTGATTATCGCAAAAGAAATGCTCGCAGCAACACTACTTTCCATACACAACATCCATACGCTGGTCACCCTGGCAGCTGACAGCAGAAAAGCAATCCTCGCAAACGAGTTCGAAGATTTTTCAGCACAGTTTCTCAGCCAATATGCACAATCCAAACCATAAACCTATTACGGACTTCTAAACTATGACACTTTTACAATCCATCATTCTCGGTATCGTTCAGGGAATATCCGAATTTCTCCCCATTTCCAGCTCCGGGCATCTTGTGCTTGTCCCCTATCTTCTCGGTTGGCATATCCCCCCCAAAGAAACCTTCGTATTCGACGTACTTGTCCAGGTTGCGACACTCCTTGCTGTCTTCACCTTTTTCTACAAAGATATTTTTCAGATTGTTCGTGCATTCCTGAAAGGTATCATTGACAGAAAACCCTTCGAGGATGAATACTCCCGACTGGGATGGTACATCATTCTGGCGACAATTCCGGCAGGCGTAATTGGTTTGTTATTCAAAGATTCCATCGAAGCGGTTTTCAATAGTCCGCGGACAACCGCAATGGCGTTAATTTTCACCGGTTTGTTATTGACATTCGGGGAATTAATCAACAAGGACAAATTGCACAAAACGCATATTTCCGTACTCGATGCTCTTTGGATGGGGCTTTTTCAGGTTTTGGCAATCATTCCCGGCTCATCACGGTCAGGAGCAACAATCACCGGTGGCCTTACGAGAAAAATCAAGCGCCGTGAAGCTGCCCGTTTCTCCTTCCTGATGTCTATTCCGGTTATGCTGGCAGCAGGCTTATTAGCGTTTCTTGACTTAATCAAAATGCCTGAATTTTCCAGTCAAATTTCTGTTTACCTTGCCGGTTTTTTGACTTCGGCAATCGTCGGTTATTTTTCAATAAAATGGCTTCTTGCATATTTGACGAAGAAATCCATGTTCATCTTTGCCATCTATTGCTTTCTGTTTGGCACAGGAGTCCTGCTCTTCTTTCATTAAATTAATTAGTCTATCACCACTTCCGGATTTTGATTAATGAATTGACCGTTTCCACAGTCCACACGAACCGACAAATATACTTTTCTTCGGGGAATTGATCTTGCTGCCTGTACCATTGTTTTTTCGTTGAATAACCTGTTACACGGTTATACCGACTACACGACCTTCATCCGTACCTGATATACAGAACTCAATCAGTTGTTTTTTCACAAGGTGCACCCGATGAGTCTGCCCATGGTTTAATTCGCCCGCATATTGGCTATACGCATTCCCAAACCATACATATTCAAGCCTGCTCATCGTCATACCCGTCAATAGCCAAGCCATCCCCAAGGAAAAAACGTACCAAAAACAACAGTGCCTTTTGCCCGCAGTTCCCCGCCGGAAAAGGCACTAAAAGCCAGATGGGACAGAAAGATTATCGCAAAGATTATCGCGTTGAGCGAATCGCCCGCCCCGTTCCTACGGCGTCGCAGACGGAGCAACAGTAATCATCGGTACAGGAGTCTCTGTCGGTGTAAAACTCGGCGAAGTAGTAGGCGTTGCTGAGGGTACAGTTGACGGAGTGACAGTCGGGGTTTTTGTCGGCGGCTTTGGTGTCGGGGTTAATGTTGCCGTTGCTGTGGGCATCATCGTTGGGGTTGACGTCGCTGTCGGCGTTGAAGTAGCCGTCGGAGTCGGTGTTGGTGTCGGCG
>CAYWFK010000086.1:0-8305 GCA_964457375.1 uncultured Anaerolineales bacterium | reverse complement strand
GTTTTGATTGACGTCGCTCCTTTTCATGTGCTCGAAGGGATGATGATTTCCGGGTATGCGATTGGTGCGGAAAAAGGTTATTTGTATGTTCGGGGCGAGTATTACCGGGCGCGTCGGATTCTTCAACGGGCAATCGGGATTGCTTATGAAAAAGGGTATTTGGGTGAACATATTTTCGGAAGCGATTTCAGCTTCGATATCGAACTGCGTTCAGGCGCAGGTGCCTATATTTGCGGCGAGGAAACCGCGTTGTTCGAATCCATCGAAGGGAAGCGCGGCTTCCCCCGCCTGAAACCGCCTTTCCCGACAACGGAAGGACTCTTTGGCCAGCCTACGGCAATCAACAATGTGGAAACGCTTTGCTCGGCGGTACGCATCATTGCTCATGGTACGAAAGCTTATCGCAGCCTGGGCACCGAAAAATCACCGGGCACAAAACTGTTTTGCCTTTCCGGGGATGTGCGCAAGCCGGGGGTGTATGAAGCCTCCTTCGGGATTACGATGCGGGAGCTTATCGAGCTGGCAGGGGGGGCGGATGGCGAATTGCAGGCTGTGCTGGTGGGCGGCGCTGCCGGATCATTTGCAACGGCGGATGATGTGGACACCCCGATGAGCTTCGAAGGACTGGAAGAAGCGGGCTTGTCGCTTGGTTCGGGGGTGGTGAATGTGATCAACACCCGCCGGAATCTGCACAATATTCTCCTGGACCTGGCACATTTCTTTGCTCATGAATCCTGCGGAAAGTGTTTTCCGTGCCAGCTGGGGTCCCAGCGTCAGCTGGAAATCATGACGCGCATTGCCGAAGGAAAACCGAAACCCACCGACAGGGAAGCATTGGAAGATGTGATTTTTACGATGACCAATGCATCTTTCTGCGGACTGGGTATGACCGCAGGGACGGCGATTGCTTCTGCGATGGAAAAATTCCCGGGGCTGTTTCCGTCGTGATCGACGGTGATGAAAACGCAGTGAGGTAAATGATGAGCGCAGGTGCTGTACCGGTACGCTGGTTCGAATTCAATCACGGATGGAGTCAAGTCGATTCCGAGGTGATCGAGGAAAATGTGGTGAGTATTTTCGTCAACGGAAAAGAATTTGTGACGATCATGGCCACCCCGAAAGATCTTGATTTGCTTGCTATCGGGTTTCTGAAAAACGAAAACCTCATCGACGGGCTGGATGATATTGTCGATGTCCGCGTCAATCCGGGCGGGTGTTGTGTCGATGTCTGGCTGAACGGGGATTTCCGGAAGCCCGAACGAAGCATCATCACTTCCGGCTGCGGCGGCGGAGTTACCTTCGATGACCCCCGGATGACGTTGGAGCCGCTTGAATCCGGCCTGACTGTTGACCCGGGCACGCTTTATGAGATTTTCAACCGCCTGCAAACGCCGACCAGCCTGTATGCCAGAGCACGGGGTATTCACACCGCCGGGCTGGTTTCAGAAAACCGCATCCTCGTGACTGCGGAAGATGTCGGCAGGCATAATTCGCTGGATAAACTGATGGGTGCCTGTTTGCGAAAAGAAATAGACCCCGAGGGGCATTTGCTGCTGGCTACCGGCAGAGTTTCTTCCGAAATGCTGCGAAAGAGCGCAAGGATGAAATGCCCGATTATTGCTTCGCGGAATTCACCGACGTCGCTCTCTGTGGAAATGGCACGCGCGCTTAATATCACCCTGGTCGGGTATGTGCGCAGGGGCGGCATGCGGGTTTATTCCCACCCGGAACGGTTGGGATACGCGGAGTGCAAAGAGAAAACGGATTCTGAAAAAGGTTCAGATAAACAAGGTATCGCTAACATAATACGAGGAAATTAATCTGTGGCAGAAGAAAACGTTCATTTAACCATTGATGATGTACCAGTAAGTGTTGCTCCGGATACCACTGTTCTGGAGGCTGCCAGAAAAGCGGAAATCGATATTCCCGTGCTCTGCTATTTTGCGCATACGACAGCCAATGGCCTTTGCCGGCTGTGTGTCGTCGAGGTGGAAGGCAGGCGCGGCTTGCAGGCGGCATGTGTTACCCGGGTGCAAAAGGATATGAAAATAAACACCCGTTCTCCGAAGGTGAAGCGTGCACGCCGCACGATTTTGGAGATGCTGGCAGCGACCGTGGACTTATCCGAAAGCCCTGCTTTGCAGGATATGCTTTCCGCTCATGACGGGCATGCGGAGCGCTTCGGCGACGGGTTGCAGCGCCAGCCTGAAATCATCGAGGATAACCCCGTCTATATCCGTGATTACTCGAAATGCGTCATGTGCTGGCGGTGTATTCAGGTTTGCGGGGAAGATGCCCAGTATGCTTTTGCCATTCACATCGGCGGCAGAGGCTTTGGCAGCCATATCACGACTTTCTTCGACAAGCCGCTGACTGAAACCAGCTGCGTATTTTGCGGTCAATGTGTGGGCGTTTGCCCGACCGGTGCGTTGAAAAGCAAGCGGGAATATCTTTTCGAACAAGGTGTTGCTCCGGAGAAGATATTCGAGATTACCCGTATTCAGGGAAAAGGGAAGCGATCCATTGGGGGACCTCATCTTGACAGACAAAAGGGAGATTTCTATGCTCAATCCTGACAAAAAAGTGCACACGACCTGCCCGTATTGTGGTGTCGGTTGCCAGATTGACGTTCTGATGCGTAATGACTTTATCTTTCGCATCGAAGGCAGGTTCGATAATCAAGTCAATTATGGAAACTTGTGCGTCAAGGGACGGTTTGGCCTTGATTTTATCCATGCCCCTGACCGGTTGACAGAGCCACTGGTACGGAAAGGCAAAGACGGCGAGTTGCAGCCTGCATCCTGGGCGGATTCGCTTGATTTGGTAGCAAAACGCTTTGGCGAAATCCGTGATCAGTACGGACCTGACAGCATTGCCATCCTGGCTTCTGCGAAGGCTACCGATGAAGAAAACTATCTGATCCAAAAGTTTGCCCGCGCGGTGATCGGCACGAACAATATCGACCACTGCGCCCGTCTCTGACACTCCAGCAGCGTAGCCGGTCTGGCTACTACACTGGGTTCCGGGGCGATGACGAATTCAATTCGTGATATTGCCGATGCGGATGTGCTTTTCGTAATCGGTTCCAACACGACCGAATCGCATCCTGTTTTGAGCCTGCAAATGAAGAAGGCTGTGAGAAAACGGGGTGCCAAACTGATTTTGGTGGACCCGCGGCGAATCGAGCTTGCCCGGTTTGCACATCTTCACCTCAGGCAGCGACCGGGCAGTGATGTTGCCGTGGTCAATGCGATTGCTCACGTGATTTTAAATGAAGGATTGCAAGACAAGGCGTTCATTGCCGAACGCACGGAAAACTTCGAAGCCTTCGAGCGCAGCGTCAGGGACTGGACCCCGCAGCGGGCGGAGCGTATTTCCGGTGTTCCCGCCGGGCAGATTGTGGAGGCAGCACGGCTTTATGGAAATGCCCGCGCAGCAGCTATTTTCTGGGCGATGGGGATTACCCAGCACACGACCGGTACGGACAATGTCAAATCGCTGGCGAATCTGGCGATGCTCACTGGCAATGTCGGACGACCCGGTACCGGGTTGAACCCGCTTCGCGGGCAAAATAACGTGCAGGGCGCCTGTGATATGGGCGGATTGCCCAACGTTTTCCCCGGGTATCAAAAGGTTGCTGATGAAGCGGCGCGGCGGAAGTTTGCCGGAGCGTGGCAGATTCCTTATGAGCGGCTTAGCCCGACACCCGGCTTGACGGTGACGGAAATGATGAACGGTGTGTTGGAAGGGAAAGTGAAAGCAATTTATATCATGGGAGAAAACCCCATGCTTTCAGACCCTAATTTGCACCATGTCGAGCATGCACTGCGTAAAGTGGACTTTCTCGTGATGCAGGATATCTTCCTCAACGAAACAGCCCAGCTGGCGGATGTTGTGCTCCCTGCTGTCAGTTTTGCTGAAAAAGCCGGTACGTTTACGAATACGGAACGCCGTGTTCAGCTGGTACGTCCGTTCCTCGCACCTGCCGGCAAATCCAGGCAGGATTGGGAAATCATCATGGGGCTTGCCAATCGTCTTGGGGAGAAATGGCAGTATGCAAGTCCGTCGGAAATTTTCGACGAGATGGCAGCGGTAACGCCGCAGTACGGCGGTATGTCTCACCGGCGACTAGAGCAGGAAGGCGGGCTGCAATGGCCCTGCCCGACGAAAGACCACCCCGGCACCCAGGTGCTGCATGCCGGTAAATTTGCCCGCGGTCTGGGGCTTTTCAGTGCAATCGAGTACAAAGCCCCCGCAGAGCTTCCGGATGATGATTATCCGTTCATCCTTTCGACGGGACGCGTCTTGTTCCATTGGCATGGCGGAACGATGTCCCGCCGTTCCCCCGGTCTGGAAGCACTCGCTCCGCAAGCTGAGGTCGAGATTCACCCTGCGGATGCAGAGCAGTTGAAAATCAAAGACGGTCAGATGGTGAAGGTTACCTCCCGGAGAGGCTCTGTGAAGGCAAAGGCTTTGATAACCCGGCGCTCCCCGCAGGGAACGGTGTTCATGACGTTTCACTTTGCGGAAGCAGCGGCGAATATTCTCACAGGCGATTTCATCGATCCGGTGGCGAAAATTCCCGAATACAAAGTATCGGCAGTGCGTGTGGAAGCCGTCGGGGAATCGCTGGCGGTTTCGTGAAACGAGTTTGGCATATACCTGCCTGTACCCAAAAATAAAAAAGGGGCTGTCCCAAAAGTCTTTGGCACAGCCCCATAATGAGAATCTTTTTTTGCTCTTTTTCCACAAGTGCCGGTTCACCCCCACGCGTGTGGGGATAATACCGGCATTGCATTTTCCCCGTCAATAACCGCCCGCCTTCCCCCCCGCCGTTCATTTCCATCCGTTTGGCAAATCAAGCCTGTTCATGCAATCACAGCCGAAACGCAGGGGGAAAGGGGAAAAGCGGCACGCGCCGGCAGAGATAATCGGGAAACAAAAAGTCCGGCTTCGTGCAGAGGCCGGACCTTTTGTTGTTCGAACCGGCACCCACAAGGATACCGGTTTCATCTACCGCTATTTCGTGACGACCGGGAGATAGAGATCATAACCCGTAATGATGGTCTTTGCAGAATCTGTCCCCGGCGAACCATTGTAGTTCAGGTCAACGGTATTCGTGATCACGTCGCCTGCACTACCGGTTACAGCCACTTTGAAGGTAATTTTTACAGTATTCGGAGCATTGGAGGTACCTTCCAGCGGGAGCGCCTGATTTTCCCGGCCTGTGAGCGGATCAGTAACAATTACCGTATTGTTCCAGTACACAGCATTCGCGCCCGCATCGTACCAGGCGGTACCGTAGGTGCTGGTTAATGTGCCGGTGACAAAGGAAACCCCAGCCGGGAGCACATCGCTGATAACCGCCGTACCGGAGATCGATTTGGGGGTATCCAGCGTAATCGCATAGGGAAATGTTTCATTCGTACGAGCGATCTTCGGGGCGGATTTTGTGACCTTGGCGCCCTTGAAGTGCAGGTCTACTTTCACCGTTCCCAGGTTATCCGTGTGCGCCGCATCGGTACCGACGCTGAATGCAGCGTACCAGCGGTCGAAACCTGTCATGGATGTTTCATTCCACTTGACATCCAAATCGAAAGGATCACCCGCAGGCACAGAGATCGGTCCAGCAACCGTCAGATTACCGCTGTCAGTCGAAGGCACTACACCAACCGCCATCAACACACGATCCGGCTGCGAATCGGAGCCTAGCCTGTTCTGTACCAGGATCCACCAGGTTCCTGCGGATGGCGCATCGTAGTTGACGTACTCCATCGCTGTATTGGTGGCACTGGACGCAACCAGCGTTGACTTGCTGGGGGTATCCCCGTAGCCTATGAACAAGTCGAGATCAGAAGCCTCCGTCTTAATGATTTCGGCAACCAGTCGCAGGGTGTTGGTTGGAACATCTACGGTGAACCACATGACATCGTCGAGGTTATCGAAGGCATCATCGTTGGTGGGGTCCTGATTGATGTAATCTTCGTGTTGGTTCGCCAGCGTCATTCCAAAACTTTTCGATGAGAGATCGGTTACGTTGCTCAAGACCTGAACCGCATCAATCTTGTGGGTGCCGCTGTATTGGTCAGTGATGATAGTGATCGCCTCCGGCAGCGAACAATGCACCGGGCGGACGGCAACCGGCAGGTGCGCCGGGGGAGCGGGGATACTGCAGCCGGTGATTTTGACATTATCGATATGCCAGAACCAAGCCTCCTGAGCTGTTGCTGTATATCGCCAACGCAGGGTGATGGTCATCCCGGCGTAGGAGGAGAGATCGAAGTTTAAAATTCGACCGCCAACAGGATCATCAGCGGTATTGGCGAGCAAAGTATCCCAGGATGTTCCGCCATCTGCACTGATATACAGATAGGAATCACCGTTTCCGGCATAATCCTGGAAGTTGCTGGCAAACGAGATCCGAAGATTCTGCTGCTGCTTCGTCGCAATGGGCGGTGACCAAAGTTCTGCATCCCATTTTGCATTGGAATTTTCTGCATCTGCTGCGGCGGAATAACCGCTGCCATACGCTGTTTTATTATCGACGCCAAAGGCATCGTTACGCTTCCAGGTTTCGGTGGTTGCAGCGGTTTGTGTGATTACCCAGCCGGCCGGCGGGAAGCCACCCTCGAAGTCTTCAAAAAGATAGACTGTATCGTAGACTTCTGTAACTGCCGTAACCGACAACGGCGCAGAAATCTGCGGGTCGGAGATGACGGCGGTGTTAGTGATGGTAGAGCCGCATTTGCTAACGAGTTCAGCGGTGAACTCAACGAGAACAGTGGCGGAGTCGGTCACCACACCCGTCCAGTGAACCGACTTGGTCGGTGCATCGTAACTGCAATTGCCGCTGGAGCAGGAAAGGTTGCCGTTATAGGTTGCACCTGTTGGTAGCGTATCTGTCATCGTGGTCTGGGTTGCCAAGGTGTTGCCCGAATTACTGATCACGATGGTATAGGTGATTGTATCGCCATTTGTGACGACCATTGGAGCCTGTTTTGTAGAGCCACTCAGGTCCGGCTCGGCAGTTCTGACAGAAACATCATCAATATACCATTCATCATCGTAATCACCTTCATAACGAAAAGCGATGCAGGCATCTTGCCCGGCATAAGCGCTCAGGTCTACCACCTTTTTCTCCCATGCATTCATCGTCCCTGCCCCCAGTTCGACAAGTTCTGTAAATGCGCCGTTGGCCGGGTCGCAGTCTCCGGTAGAAACCCAAATGCCATGGTACTCGTAGTAAGATACAAAACGCTCGTACTGCCAAAAAACCAGTGACGGGGCATCCGACGGCAGCGTAATCGTCGGCATCACCAGCCAGGAGATAACATTGCTGCTGGTATTATCGTCATTGTGGAACGCCGAATGATGTCCGGAATGGGCATGATCCGTCGTCCTAATCCAGCTGGGGTCATCCGTTGCACCGGTGGTGGCAGTCATCCATCCGGTTGGCGGGAACATCGTGCCTTCGAAGTCTTCCGGCCCAAAAACGGTTGATGCCGGAGCCAGCGGCACAGCTGCTGCCAAGGGAGCATTCATGGTTTCAACGCCATCGGAACTTGCAGGCAGACTTTCCACAGGTGCAGTTACCGGAGCCAGGCTGTGCACGATATTTGTGGAGGTCATCACTACTTCGGCAAACTGCCAGACATTCAGCGGTGCACCCGTTACATCAGCGGTGATGACGATCGTCTGGGTCATCCCGGGGTTGATGGTGAAGTTCATCGGCGATGCCGAAAGCGTCATCGACGGCGGGGCTTTGAACTGCACCTTCCATTCCGCTGGAGAGGCCAGCGTGCTGCGCACGGTGCGCTCCCAGGAGCAACTCCCCACACAGGTACTATTTGACAAACTGGGGATATTTAACTTCCTCGGGTCACCGCCGTTGTCAGGATTTGCCGCTTCGTAGTTGGCGCGTGTTTCTTCCAGCACCAACCCGGCCCGGGCAGCAACATCCACCCGGATACGGCCGGCACCCATATCGAAGGGATCAGCCTTTGTAGTCTTGTCCTCCTTGAGTACGTCCGTCCAGGCGGTGGTCATCAGGGCTGCTCTGATCATATCCGGAGTCCAGCCGGGATGCACAGCCTTGATCAGGGTTGCCGCCCCGGCATTGTGTGCGCCGGACATGGATGTGCCGCTGAACAAACCGTATTCCGGCGGATGGGGAGCTGCACCGTTGGCATTGGCTGCCCAGATATCCACTCCCGGAGCGACGGAATCCGGCTTCAGCACCGAGAAGGCGCTGGACGGACCGCGCGAACTGAAATTGGCCATGATATCGCCGTTGGTGTCATCATAG
>CAYWFK010000085.1:0-8365 GCA_964457375.1 uncultured Anaerolineales bacterium | reverse complement strand
GATTTGCCCTACCAACCGTAACAATGGTTGCTGCAATTCCCTGATTTCGCCTTGCGTTTCATCTTGCGCATCTGCATCTGTATGGCTTGGCGCGCCAACCGTGCCATTGCGATAAGCCGGTATACCGGGAGCCCACAAATTCCCGGAGACTGCGCCGGTTTGCTGTCGTTCTTGCACGCCGGAACGTGAAAACAAATCGATGAAACCATGTTCACCGGAAGCAGTCATTTGCAGCCCTTGTACCGGGCTGCTTGCCAACAACGCTTTTCTGACACTCCGTCCAATTTGCCGAAACACCAAATCTTTTTGTCTGAACCGGATCTCCGCTTTTGTCGGGTGCACATTCACATCGATTGATTCCGGGTCCATCGTCAGAAACAAAACAACCATCGGATAACGGCCCACCATGATCATTGTTCGATAGGCATTGATAACAGCTGCGGTTAATGCCGAATCCTGCACCGGCCGTCCATTGATGAAAAAGTGAATTCCTTTCCGGCTTTTTCTGGTTAAGGAAATAGGGCTGATGAAACCGTCAATCTCAATTCCGTCGCCATAATCCACAACCGGGATCATTTGCCTGGCAATCTCGACACCAAACATACCAGTCAGCGCTTCCCGTTTGTCACCATTGCCGGTAGTCCTGAAAATATCCCGTTGATCCTGATTGAGAGAAAACCGGATGTCCGGATAAGCCGCAGCATACCTGGTAACAATTTCATTGATTAACCGTTTCTCGGTTCTCTCGGTTTTCAGAAATTTCAGTCTGGCAGGCACATTGAAAAACAACTGTTCGACACGCACGACAGTACCTCTCGGCGCTCCGACACGGCGGTAATCCATCAATTTTCCCCCTTCGATGAATAATCGTGCACCGGTTTCCTCATCTTCGAAGCGCGAGGTGATCGTCATTCTGGAAACAGAACAAATCGAAGCTAATGCCTCCCCGCGAAAACCAAGCGTATTAATCCGAAGCAAGTCATCCGCAGTACTCAGTTTGCTGGTCGCATGGCGGGAAACCGCGAGTTTAAGTTCATCGGAGGGAATCCCCGAACCATCGTCAGCAACCTCGATACTTTTTTCGCCGGCTTTTTCAACCGTAATCCGGATTGCAGTTGCTCCGGCATCGATCGCATTTTCAAGCAGTTCTTTAACAACCGCAGCAGGCCGCTCGACCACCTCACCGGCAGCAATTTGCGAAGCAACTTCATCACTTAATTTTCTAATTGTCATCATATTGTCCTGTAATCAAATTATACACTGTGATTGTTACCCAAAGGTTGCTCATTTCAACCTTTTCGGTTGTTTTTCAGTTATACTTGGCTCATGAAATATGAAACGATTTTTTTCGATTTAGACGGAACACTATACAGCAATGAAACCGGCTTGTGGTCAGAAATCAACCACAGGATTGACAACTTCATGCACCAAAAACTCGGGTTGGATTTCGAACTAATTCGGAAACTACGCCCGGAATATTTTGCCAAATACGGCACAACACTCAAAGGCTTGCAGATAAACCACGGCGTCAATCCGGACGACTATCTTGCGTTCACGCATCAGATTCCTTTGCAAAACTACCTGCACGAAGACAAAGAACTACATTCGCTTCTACAATCCTTGCCGCAGGTGAAATGGGTATTCACCAATTCCGACGCCTACCATGCCGGGCGGGTACTCGATATCCTGAATATACGGGATTGTTTTGCCGGCATTATCGATATTTACGCAACCGGTTTCAACTGCAAACCTGACCCTGTCGCCTTTCAAACTGCGATGGCCTTATCCGGTGTCGATGACCCGACCTCCTGTGTTTTCATCGACGATCTCGAACGGAATACCCTCGCTGCGAAAAAACTGGGTTTCTTCACAATCCTTGTAGCCCCGAACCCATCATCGTTAGGGAACAACAACATCCACCATATTGGAAACATTCATGAACTGACTGCGTTCCCCGGTTTATGGAACAAAACAAACGAAGGATGATACATGGTAATCAGTAAAACGTCACTGATACTTGGAATTGTGATATTCCTCGTCGTGGGCGTCAATGCACTGGCTTATTTATCATTGAGGAAAAAGAACACATTGAATGAAATCGAATTATTCCGAAGAGCCTCCAAACGGGCAAGCCGGCCATGGGAAAAGGAAGAAAACAATTTGGCGGAATTGTCACGTCTCGTCCAGCAATTCAAACACCCCGAAGACGAAGGCAGCAACGAAAATCAATGAGCAAACAAATCTCACTGCAAGAAAGCGTGAAAACCATTCATTCAGGTGATATGCTTGCACTTGGCGGCATGACACTCTACCGGCGACCGATTGCCTTTATCAAAGAGTTGATATGTCTTCATAACCACACAGGCAGCCCGGAAAACCTGACCCTGCTTGCTTTCACCGCAAGCCTTGAAAGTGATATGCTTATCGGTGCCCAAATGGTTTCAGCTGTCAGAACATGCTATTTTGGGATGGAAATCTTCGGGCTGGCTCCAATGTTCACCTATTACGCCAATCATGGAAAGTTGACAATTATCGAAGAAACCGAAGCCAGTATTGCTTCCGGCTTGCGGGCGAAAATGGCAGGAACAGGTTTCATGCCTGCCAGAGCCTGGATTGGTACGGATCTTCCCAAACTCAGGCCGGACGTAAAAACCATTCAGGATCCATATTCGGGGGAAACACTGATGGCTTTTCCGGCAATCAGCCCGGACGTTGCCATCATCCATGCACTCATCGCAGACAAAGACGGGAATGCCGTTATTGGCAGGAACAAAGGTGTCGACGAAGAACTTGCACTGACAGCAAAGACTGTCATCGTCACAGCAGAAAAAATCGTCCCTGACCTGAAACGTGCGGATTTGGCCGCCCCCCTTGTTACTGCGGTTGTACATGCACCACACGGGGCTAAACCGACTTCGTGCCACCCGGACTACCCGCTGGACGGACTCGAAATCCTCGAATACATCGAAAAAGTAAACGACCCCATATCATGGGAAACCTATGCCCGGGGGAAATTCGGCTGTTGCTAACATGTTTCTATGATTATTTTTACCTTCATCTAATCAAATTGTGGTAATCTCATTTATGAGTTTCAAGAGGTTACACCAAACAATCAGCGCGATGAATTTACGCTCGTAGCCATGCAGGAGATGTACATATGAAAAAAGTTACTGTCACCATCGGAATTCTCTTTTTCTCAATTTTGCTTATTGCAGGGTCTTTTTCTTGCGGTTTGATTTCGGCAGGGTATCTGTTTCCCTCTCTCAACCTGACAACCGGGGAACACGCTTCGTATCAACCGACCATCAAAAAAACCGTTCCTCAGCAGCCTGAAAAGCCAACCGCGTCGGTTGAAACACAGAAAAACGAAACAGCCACCGCTGTTCCGTCGACACAAGATGTCAACGAACTCTTCCAGCCATTCTGGGAAGCATGGGATATCGTTCACAATCAATATGTCGACCAACCGGTTGACGACGTAAAGATGATGCGCGGTGCAATCAGCGGAATGCTGAATTCATTAGGGGATCAACACACCTCCTATATGGATCCGGACGAATTCATGCAAGCAAACATCCCGCTTGAAGGAGAATACGAAGGTATCGGCGCCTGGGTTGACCCAAACACAGAATACCTGACAATCATCAGCCCGATGAAAGACTCTCCTGCGGAAAAAGCAGGTTTGAAACCTGGCGACGAAATCATCGCTGTTGATGGCGAAGACGTAACCGGTGTGGACGGGAATTTGGTCATCCGCAAAGTACTTGGCCCTGAAGGGACGAAAGTTACCCTGACAGTCAGGCGAAAAGGCGTCATCAAACCTTTTGATGTTGTCATCACCCGTAAAAAGATCACCATCCCCAGCGTGGAATACCACATGCTGGATAACAAAATCGGGTACATTCATTTGGTTACTTTTGGAGAAAAATCCAAAAACGAGCTGCACACTGCACTCGAAGAACTTTTCAATGAGAAACCTGTCGGGTTGGTCTTCGACCTGCGGAACAACGGCGGTGGTTATCTGACAACTGCTGTCGATGTTGCCTCTGAATTTATCGACAAAGGCGTCGTCCTGTATGAAAAATACGGTGACGGGCACAAATCTTCTTATCAGGTAAAACCCGGTGGAATCGCCACGAAAATTCCGATGGTCGTGCTCATCAACGCAGGAACAGCGTCTGCATCCGAGATCGTAGCCGGGGCGATTCAAGACCACGGCAGAGCCCCTCTGGTTGGTGTTACTTCCTATGGCAAGGGGTCTGTCCAAAACTGGATTCCTTTGCGTAACGATCAGGGTGCCGTTCGGGTTACAATTGCCCGCTGGCTCACCCCCAATGAACGCCTGATCGATAAAATCGGACTGGAACCCGATTACAAGCTTGGTGTATTCACACAGGCAATGATTGATTCCGGGATTACACCCGAAGAAAAAGGGCTCAAGGAAGGCCAATATGTCATCCTCACCAAAGAGGAACTCGAAAAACACAAAGATCCCCAACTGGATAAAGCCATCGAAGTCCTGTTGGACGAAACGAAATAAACATTTCATCATCAAGAGGTAATAAAAATGGGGTATGTTCCTTATATGAATATCAATTATCTAATTTTCATGCTGCCGACGGTCATCATAACCATGCTGGCACAATGGTATGTCAGCTCGGCTTATCGAAAATGGAGCCGTATTCCCTCCCGCACAGGGTTGAGCGGGAAAGATGCCGCAGAGCGCTTGATTCGCACCGGCGGGCTACAAAATGTGCGCGTCGAAGGTATCCAGGGCCGTCTGACTGACCACTACGACCCGCGGTCGAAAATCCTGCGGCTTTCATCCGGTGTCTATCAAAGTTCATCCGTGGCAGCAGTAGCGATTGCCGCCCATGAACTTGGGCACGCTATGCAAGACAAGGAAGGCTATTTCCCGCTCAGAATTCGTTCTATGCTGGTACCCGCTGTGAATATCAGCAGCAACCTTGGCTGGATTTTGATCCTTGCCGGTTTGTTCCTGAAAATGATCAACCTTGCCTGGCTTGGAGTATTTGCCTTTTCTGCCGGGTTGGTATTTGCACTGGTAACGCTCCCTGTCGAGCTCAACGCATCGGCACGCGCCAAGGATTTGCTTGTGCGCAGCGGCATCATCACAAACGAAGAAGAGAAGAAAGGCGTCAATCGCGTATTGAATGCGGCTGCACTCACCTATGTTGCAGCAGTATTTGCAGCTGCCATGCAACTGCTTTACTGGATATCTGTGGTTGGTGGTATGAGTGGCCGAAGGAGAGACTAGTCAATATCTTTCATGACAAGCCAACGCAAGAATACGCTGACTTGCCATTTCAACAAATGGAAAAGGAGGTATTCCCATGTCATGGAAAAGATTAATCTATGTTTTGTTCGTTATCATCGTAGCAGGTGCATCCGGGCTGGCTGGAGCTATTGGTGGTGGAGTCGCAGTATATGCTGCACTGAACAATCAGCAAAACGCTCCACAAACCGCCTATGTTCCCAATTCGCCTGACACACAAAAGGTCGTTAAAGTATCGACAACAGAATTTTCGACCAGTATCACCGATGCAGTCGATAAAGTCGGCCCGGCTGTTGTAACCGTCGTCGGAGTAATTCCCGGTCAAATGACCTTCTTTGGGAAAACACCCAATCAAACCGTCAGCGGGAGTGGTGTAATCATTTCTAAAAAAGGTTACATCATCACCAACAATCATGTCATCGAAAACACAACGAAAACATCTGTCATTCTTGCAGACGGTACAGAAATGGAAGCCAAGGTCGTCGGCTCGGATATTTTTTCCGATTTGGCTGTCCTGAAAATCGAAGGGAAAGTACCTGCCGTTGCATCTCTGGGCAACTCGGACAACCTCAAGCCTGGTGAAACCGTGATTGCTATCGGCTCTCCTCTGGGAGATTTCAAAAATACGGTAACCGTCGGTGTTGTCAGCGCCACAGGGCGAGCGATCGACACAGGCAAAGGGTACCTGATGCAGGGATTAATCCAAACCGATGCAGCCATCAACCAGGGAAATTCAGGCGGTCCGCTTGTAAATCTCGCCGGAGAAGTCATCGGTATCAATACGCTGATTGTTCGCGGCGGTGGTTTCGGCACAGCAGTCGCAGAAGGATTAGGTTTTGCGCTGCCTTCCAACACTGCACGGGCAGTTTCCGCCCAAATCATCGACAAAGGGTATTTCTCTTACCCCTACGTCGGTATTCGCTGGCAGTGGATTACAGAAAGGATTTCCCGCCAGTACAATCTACCCGTCATGAATGGCGCTTACGTCTCATACGTAGAAACAGGCAGCCCGGCTGAAAAAGCCGGTTTGAAAACCGGGGACATCATAACGAAACTTGGCGATAAAAAACTGGGTGAGGATATGCCCTTCATCAACGCTTTGTTTTCTTACTCCCCCGGAGATACCATCGACATCGTAATCGTTCGGAACAAAGAAACAAAAACCCTAAAAATCACCTTAGGTGAAAGGCCTTCGCATTAAGTTGTCAGTCCTGACCTGAAATAAGTTACCAGTCTGACACCAGCCTTGTGAACCTGGCGAAAATTTCCACCCGAACAAACCATATTCATGACCGGCTCAATCTTCTCGATGATTGAGCCGGCAATGATATCCACTCCAAACTGAAACATTCCCGGGCTCAACGGAGTAGAAGGGCCTAAAACCATCACAACGGCTTTTTTATCACACAAGGAGAGTATCGAATCAAAAGTACCATTTAGCAAAGTCATCGCGGTAATCGCCACGAAATCAGCCGTCGGGAGCACATCCGGAGCTGATTCCGCCGGAAAATCTCCCGGCTTGGGATTCTGTTCCAAAATCACCAATTCACCAACCCGATTACGCAGCCGCTCGACGAAAGGAAAATGGCCAATCAATGCAACCTTTTTCCCTTTTCCAAACCTGGCAATCACATCTTCAGCGTTCATTTCCACCGGGGATGTTTCAGGGAGTGTTACCAACGCATTCAAAGCAGCCAGCCCTAAACTAACTCGAACGGGGTTATCATCACGAACGAGTGAAGCAATTATACTGGCATTCATCCCGTTGAAATGACCTGCCCATGGGATCGTTGGTTCCCCGGAATGCTCATGTTGAGTCTGCAAAGTAGACGCCAACCCGCAACGGAACAAATTGTTCGTCTTTACGGTAACCCCCGTCCAATTCAATCCAATTCCAACCTGTTGCACAGTGCCGTCAGGCAAACCGGAAAGTAGTTCGTCGAAGAGTTTTGTCGTATTCATAGTATGTGCCTTTTGGAATAGTTTGTATGCCGATGATTCTATCATAATCGGCAAACCGAACACCAGTAACATTGAAGATGTCCAGTTCCCGGAATTTCCCTTTTCCGGTAAAACAGGTGACAGATGAGCCTTTCGAGTAACAACATAACAAGCCGGCCGCTTTAATTTGACCAAAACAACGCCATGGGTTATAATCGCTCGGCTATTTATATGTAATCTTTAATGAAAACAGAGAGAGAAAAATGCCAAAAAGAACATACCAACCCAAAATTAGACGCAGAGCACGTGTTCATGGTTTTCGCCAGAGAATGTCTACATCCAATGGCCGCAAAGTTCTCAAGAGACGCAGGGCAAAAGGCCGTTATCAGCTCGCCCCTTCGATGAACAACCATGTAAAGAAGATCAACTGGAAAGCATAAACAGCGGTGCATCGATTTCCCTATCCGGCACTTCTCCCAGATTTTGCTCACCTTCGCTGAGCAGGTAAGGGAGCACCAGATTGAAACAAAAGCACCGTCTCAAAAGCGCAAAAGATTTCGAACGGGTGCGGCTAACAGGAAGATCACTTGCCCACCCGCTTGTTGTGTTGATTTACCGGCAAAACAATGCTGATAAAATCAGGATAGGAATCGCAGCAGGACGTTCGCTTGGGAATGCCGTCAAAAGGAACAAAGCCAAAAGACGTTTACGGGCAATAGCAGACATACTCCTGCCGGAAATTGAGCAGGGATGGGATATCCTGTTTATCGCACGCAAACCAATGGCAAAAGAAAGCTTCGATGAAGTTTTCTCCGCCGCTCATTACTTGCTATCGAAAGCACATATACTAAAGAAAAAGCATGTCGCCTGACAGCAGTGTACATCAACATTCGAATATACCTTTTCTCCCTGTCGAGGATCACCAGCACCCGATTAGTGAACCGCGCCTTCGGGATATTCCCGTAACGCTTTTCAACCTGCCTCGACTGTTCCTGCTCGTTTTAATCAAAATTTATCAAAACACAATATCCAAAGCATTACCGGGGAATACATGCCGCTTCTATCCATCGTGCTCTCATTACGGATACCAGGCGATTGCGAAGTACGGTGCCTTGAAAGGCGGGCTAA
>CAYWFK010000084.1:0-8662 GCA_964457375.1 uncultured Anaerolineales bacterium | reverse complement strand
AAGGCACGTTTACAGTGGAAGGGGTAACTGCCGTGCTTGCAGGCAATAGCAAGGAGGCCCGCAATGCTCTGGCTGAAAACCGGATTCCCGTGATGGTTGACCCGTCTTGCGAAATCTGCGGGGAACTTGAACCGCTCGTGATGATTGATGCGAGAATGACCAAGCGATATGCTGACGCGGATATGCAGGATGCTCCTCTGGTCATCGGGCTGGGGCCTGGTTTCACGGCAGGTGAGAATTGCCATGTGGTCATCGAAACCAATCGCGGGCATTTCCTCGGACGTGTAATCAGACGTGGTTCGGCTCAACCGGATACCGGTTTGCCGGAAACGGTGCTTGGCAAGCAGGCGGAACGGGTTTTGCGTGCGCCTGCCGATGGCGTGCTTGCCGCTTCGAAATCAATCGGGGAGCATGTCGAGCAGGGTGAAACGATTTTGAAAGTTGGCGGTGTGGATTTGACAGCCCCTTTTACAGGTGTGCTGCGGGGGTTGCTGCATGACGGTGTTCCGGTGAGACGGGGAATGAAGATTGGCGATCTCGACCCGCGGGATGACCCGGCATATGCCAAAATTGTTTCGGAAAAATCGCTGGCGATAGGCGGGGGTGTGCTCGAAGCAATTCTCAGTGATGCGGAAATTCGGAAACAGCTATGGACTTGATTCGGGCGTTCGGGCTTGATACGCGAACGCAGCAAAACAATGCACCACTGCGTGCAGCCATTGTCGGGGCGGGCGGAAAAACGTCGGTTTTATTTTCGCTGGCTCGTTCTTTGAAATCACCGGTAATCGTAACGACAACAACTCATTTGGGAATCTGGCAGTTACGCTATGCGGATAGGGCTTTTTCCATTAATTCGGAAGCAACGCTGCGGAAGGCGTTTGACCGGCTGGCAGCAGGGGTGAATGTTTTTACCACTCCGGAGACGAAACCCGGACGGGTTGGCGGGTTGTCGGTGGTAAACCTTGCTTTGTTAAAAGGACTTTCGGACGAAAGACAACTGCCCGTACTGATTGAAGCGGATGGCGCCCGCAGTAAGCCGGCGAAAGCGCCCGGAGAAGACGAACCGGTCATCCCGGATTGGGTGAATGCCGTGATTGTCGTTGCCGGTTTGAATGTGCTCGGGAAGAAACTGAGCGACGAATGGGTTTTTAGAGCGGACATGTTTGCGCGGTTGAGCGGGCTGCCTCACGGGGCACTGATCGATGCGGATGCGCTTTGCAGGATGCTGCTTCATCAGGATGGCGGTTTGAAGCATATCCCCGCGAATGCCGACAGGATAGTTGTGCTTACTCATGCCGATGCTCCGGAGGTATACCGGAAGGCATATCGTCTTGCGGGTTCTTTGCTGCCGAAGTTTCACAGGGTCGTGATTGCAGCGGGGGAACGCGAACATGACGATGATTCGCCGGTTAATCTCCGGGTTGTCGGCACACGGGTGCCTGTGGCAGGGATCATCCTTGCTGCCGGGGCTTCCAGAAGACTGGGACAGCCAAAGCAATTGTTGCCGTGGCATGGTCAATCGTTATTGCGCCGTGTGGTGGCGATGGCTTTATCCGGCGGCCTTGCTCCGGTGATTGTTGTTGTCGGGGCGGATGCGGAGCGGATGCGTTCTGAAATTGCGGATTTGCCGGTGATTGTTGTCGATAATCCCGATTGGCAGGCAGGACAGAGCACTTCTGTGGCAGCGGGAGTACGGGCTTTACCTGCTGGCGCAGGAGGTGCGGTTTTTATGTTGGCTGACCAGCCTTTCGTAACTGCGGAATTGATTCGGGCATTGCTGGAGACGTATGCACGTGAGCGAAGTCCGTTGACTGCACCGTTTGTGGATGGGAGCCGGTCGAATCCGGTGCTGTTCGACCGGGAAACGTTCCCGGCGTTATTGCGTTTGCAGGGCGACCGGGGCGGCCGCGGACTATTTTCGGAATATCCGGTTTCGCGGGTGAACTGGCAAGATGTCAAACTTTTGATGGATATCGATACGCCGGACGATTACCGGCACTTGCTTGATATGTAAGCCGCATACCGGGGGATGCGAAAGGCGTTTTTCGGTGAAGCGGAAAAACAGGTTGCATGATTGGCGCAGGTCAGAAAGCGCCAGGTTGAATCCGCTGTGGCAATTCACCCCTTTTGGGGATTGTCACCTCTTAATGAAAAAGCATGGTTGGTTTCATTTTCCTGAGCTTCTTTTGAATTAACGAACCATATTTATGAAATCTTGATTGATCCCCTCTTGCTTTCCGTTCGATAATATGCTATTTTCTTTATAGTGTTTCATATACCACCGATGATTTTAGCGGAAAATATGTTCGATGAAAACTACTGGCTCTGTGGACAAGGGAAAGCAGGCAATGTATGGCGGTAATACGTGCGTTTGTTGCAATTGATTTACCGAACGATGTCAACAAGTGTTTGGAAAAAGTATCCAGAGACCTTCAAAAGCATCTGGCAGGGATTCCAATTCGCTGGGTTCCGATTCACAATATTCATTTGACGCTGAAATTTTTGGGGGATGTCTCGGAAAGTAATCTCGAAGTATTGAAACAAATTCTGGATGCCGAAGCGAATTTGCAAACTCCTTTCGAAATCAGTGTAGGAGGCTTGGGAGCATTCCCGAAAATCAAAAGACCGAGAGTTATCTGGACGGGGATCGAAGCGCCCGATGAATTGATTGCTTTGCAAAAAGGGATCGAAGTGCAAACAAACCGTTTGGGATATTCTCCCGACAAAAAGCCGTTTTCGGCGCATTTGACGCTTGGACGAGTGTCGCGCAATATCAATCTTCATGATTTGCAGCGTGTTGGTGATTTGCTCGACAGTTTGAAAGTCGGTTTTGTAGGTGCAGCGATGATTCAGAGCATTCATTTGTATCGCAGTGATTTGCGGCCACAGGGAGCCGTTTATACCAAATTACATACTGCACAATTTGGCGCGTGATATGGTAAACTAATTGCTGCAAAGAACTTGTATAATACGAGGTGACATCTGGACGCTTTTGAAATAGCAAAAACCATTATCGACACGCTGGAAGAGAAAAAGGGGGAAGACATCGTTTTGATGGATATTCGTGAAGTAACGCCATTTGCTGACTATTTTGTGATTTGTTCGGGGAGCAGTGACCGGATGCTTGATGCACTTTCCGATTCAATTACCCGGAAAATCCGCGACCAATACCATGTCCGCCCGAGAGTGGAAGGATTATCGCGCGACGGTTGGATATTGGCGGATTATGGTGCGGTTGTCGTGCACCTTTTCTCCCCAAGCCGCAGGAAATATTATCAACTGGAAGAACTCTGGAATGAAGGGAAGGTTTTACTTCATTTGCAATAAGCGCTGCTGGTTTTCGGCTGCGCCGGTTTTTCCGTAGGAGCACAGCGTGGTGAAGGGGGATTATGTTGCATTACCGCTTATTGCCGGCGGTTTGTGCGGGTGGTAGCTGATTTGATAAAAACCGCGCAGCGGTTCACCTGTTGTTTGATGTATGGTAATCTTCCCTTCCATAGAATGATGTTCAACCAGAATTTGAACGGGGGTTTGTACCGACGGGTGATTGGGATCATAAACCGTCAATGTGGTGAGTCCTTTATCACTCTCGTAATCCATGGCCGTGACCAAAACCTGATGATTGCCGGTGATTTTTTTTAATTGTTTCTCGCGAATGAGAACGACAGGAACCGCTTCCCCGCGTTGCAAACTCTTACGGATTTTCGGTAATTCCCGATATGCTGTGATTCGGGCAATTTTCTGATCCTTGCGTAACATCCACAGGATTATTCTGAAAATTGTGTTACCCAGGCTTAAGGTTGTTTTTTGCCTTTTCTGTAAGTACTTGCGTAATGGGGAAGCCTGTTCGGGAACGCTGGTTTGTTGAGAAATTGGTATCTTTGCGTAAAAATAATCGAGAACTGCGAAACACATTCCCCCGCATAGACCATAGTATTTGGTGTTCGGGCCGGTAAATAGTCTGACAATAAAACTGGGCTTGTCGAATGCATTGGTGAACCGAAAGGTGTGGTCTATCGGATTTAAACCGCATGAGATATGGATGCTTCGATTTGTCATCAATAGGTACCTTTATACATTCCCCCGTCAACGGTCAGCATGACCCCGGTGATGTAGCTGGCGGCTGGTGATAAAAGGAAAACCGCCGCATTGGCAAATTCTTCGGGTGTTGCCATTCTCCTCAGGGGTGATGCAGCCATCTGTTTTTTGATTTCATCTTCAACGGACGTATGGTTGGCTGTTGCTCTTGCTTTCATCAATTGAGTCACACGTTCCGTTTTCGTCCATCCCGGGAGGATGGAATTGAAGCGGATGCCTTCTCCGCCCAGTTCCAGGGCAAGTGTTTTCGTTAATCCAATCGTCGCTCCGCGAATACTGTTTGAAAGAATCAGATTGGGAATAGGCTGTTTGACTGAATAGGAAGTGATTGTAAGCACACTGGCTGTACCGGATTTTCTCAGGTACGGAAGGGCAGCGCGAATGGTGCGTACATGGCTGAGAAAGGAAAGGTCGATGGCATGCTGCCAGGTGTTTTCATCGAAAGATTCGAAAGCACCTGCGGGCGGACCCCCGGCGTTTGTTACGAGAAGGTCAAGCCCGCCGAGCATTCCGGCTGCTTTCGAAACGAGCTTTTCCGGAAACTGCGGGTCGGTGATGTCGCCAGCGATGGCGCCGACAGTTACTCCGGTGGTTTCCCTGATCCTTTCGGCAGCTTGCCGGAGACTGGTTTCCGTGCGGCTGTTCAACACCACGTTGCAGCCTTCTTCTGCCAGCTTGAGCGCCGTAGCATACCCAAGCCCCTGGCTGGAAGCAGTGATCAGGGCTTTCTTGCCTTTCAAATTCAGGTTCATATGCCTTCCTCGTTTATTTTGTTTAGAACAATTCGATTGTGTCATCCAGGACGGAAACATCCCGCCATGCTTCATCGATCCAGGTTTGCACTTTCATCAACACCCGCTGCGTATGGGCTTTGTCATTACTCACCAGTGCGCAGGCAATTACAGCATTTTGCCAAACATCCTGCTGATCGATTTCTGCAACAGATAGATTGAATGTTTTATGCAGTTTTGTGAACAGGGGGCTTAATCTGCCGCGTTTTTCTTTGAGTGAAGAGCATCCGGGAATGTGGAGATGAATTGTTAGAATACCTATTGAAGCTGTCATGGGGAGAACCGGTTTTCGGGTCGAAAATGCATTTCTCATAGTATAATGGAATTTATGAAAGAAGCAAGATCATGGCTGTTGGTGATTGGAATCCTCGTGATAACTGCATGGGCGGGGTATTCGGTTGTGCATGTGGTAAAAACTTCTACGGAAAACACACTTGCTCCAATCAATGACATGACGGGGGGAATCGCCACCCAGGTTTCTCAACTCATCCATCCCACGCCGACAATCATCCCTGACCCTGTGACGGTCATTCGCGAGGTACGAATGCTTGCCAGACTGGAAACGGTTCAGTATTCGGTCGAAAAAGTAATCACGGCTGAGACCGGACAGGGTGTGTTCAAGTTTCTGGTGGGTGACAAGATTTTGTTCGTTGCTCATGGCATAATTGTCGCCGGTGTGGATTTGTCGAAAATGCAGGATGATGATATCCGGATAGACGGAGGAATTTTGTTCGTTCGTTTACCCAAGGCAGAGATTTTCATCGCTACGCTGGATAATGACAAATCTTATGTGTATGACAGGAAAACCGGCTTGTTGACCAAAGGGGATATTCACCTGGAAACGGCCGCACGGCAGGCTGCCGAGAACGAAATCGAGAAGGCCGCGATTGAGGACGGTATTCTGAACCAGGCGCAGGAAAATGCAGAGCAGGTTTTGTACCGCTTGCTGCGGCAGCTTGGTTTTACCGATGTCGTCTTCGAGCCGGTAAAATAACACCGCCTGCTCCGGGTGTGTTTTTCAAATCAATATTCACAGACAACCCAATCGAAATCGAAGTCCAATTGTCAAATTCTATTTGTCCACTCGGGATTTGCGTATTTTGTTTCGAGCAATTCTTCGGCAAGCCTGATTTCTTCGGGCAGGAGTTCTCCCGGTTGCAGATTAAGATTGAGCGCATCGGAAAAAGCGCTGGTCAGTGCTTGTGCCGCTTCTTCCCACGGGATGTGTCTTCGTAAAACCGATTGAATTGTGCAAGCATGCCCCAAAAGACTTCTTGCAGTCCGCGAGCGTGTTTCTTCATCAGGCAGGTTCAGCACGCTGACAATTCTTGTCAAATCGCCATAAAGCGGAAGCGAACCGTGCTGGAGCACGCCGGGCTTTTTTCTCGCCTGAGCACTGCCAATCAATTTCTTCCCGTTGACGGTAATTTCATATTTCGAGGGGACTTCGAAACAAACCGGTTTGGACTTGCTTTTTTCGGGCGTATACCCGGGCGGAAGCGGTAAGGCTTCGGCCGGAATGCCGAGGTAACGCAAGGCGAGGAGCAAGGCTTGCGAAAGTCTCTGATAACTTTCGAGAACACTTCCGGCAAGGCGCGGTTCGCCATGCGGGCTGATTACTGCATAGGTGATCTCGTCCGTGTGCAGGATTGCCCTGCCACCGGTCGGGCGTCGAACGATTTGCCAACCTTTTTTGTCCAGCAAGGTGCGGTCGATATCCGCCGAAGGCTGCGCATAGCCAAGTGAGATGCAGGGGGGATCCCATGCATATAACCTGAGCGTGGGGGGAACATCCCCTGTACCAACGGTATGGAGGATTGCTTCGTCGATAGCCATATTCCACGCGCCTTTTTCAGATGGTGTTTTGATCAGGCGCCATGTTGTTTTCGGGTATGTTGATTGTAGTGTTGTCATAGTTCCTTGTTATCGTTGAAAATGATGTTATGGGTATGGTGTGGCTGATTGCACCGGGTTTGTTGGTGTCGGTGTGCTTGTGCTCTTGGGCGTGCGGCTTGGCGTGGGTGTATAAGATCCATTGGGCGTGTTGGTAATCGTCGGGGTTAGCGTGGCTGTTCCTGTGGCGGTTGGTGTATTGGTGATGGTCGGTGTGTTCGTCGGTGTATAGGTGATTGTTGGCGGCGGCCCGAAACGAGCGTTGAAAACAATTTTCAGGCGGACGAGTGTCGTATACGGGGATGCCGGGTAGCGTTGCCAGAGTTCCAGATAACTTTCGATGGCTTTTTGCTGGTCTCCGTTTCTTTCATAGGCTAAGCCGAGTGCATAGAAGAAACGGGCGCAGTCATTTTTATCGAAACAGGTGAACTGGAAAGTGTGTTTCAAATCGAAGAGCTGTTTTAGCCAGGGAGTAGGTTCTTCTCCTCCGAGTAAGTGAAACAAAGCGGAGTTCGCAGTTTCTTTGGTCAGGTCGGCATAAAAATAGCTTGGGGGATACAGTTCGATGTATGGATCCCCGGTTAGCGAATTGCGCTTCATGCTGAAAGACTGTTCGTGCCCGACCCAGATTACCGGAACACCAAGGCGGGTAAAATAGCGGTTGATTTTTGGTTGACTGTTTTTCACTGTGGTAACGAAAAGGGCTTTTCCGCCTTGACGGGTTGGAACGAAAATCCAGAATTCGAGTTTATCTTTGACAGAATGCCGCAGTATCGCCCAGCGTTCCGGGTGTCCGTCGTTGTCGAAATCGAAGGTCGATGTATAGCGGATTGCTACCCCCGCATCGTTCAGGTAATACAGAATGTCATCGAACGCATCTTCTCCGATGCTATTGACGTAATTGCGCATTGCCTGTTTTTTGTCACAATCGGGTGCCTGAGCGCAGACGCGGTAAATTTCCTTGGCTGAGTCGGTGTGTTCGCTGAACATTGCTGCATATTTGACCCATTTGCTTTGGGCGACGACTGGTGTCGAGAGAACAGCATTGAAATAGTCGTTGGCTTTGTCTGTATGACCGGTGAGCAGGTGGTAAACACCTAGCCGATAGCGCCATTCGTCTTTGATATCTGCCGGATAAGATGTGTTGCCCGGAATGTGCGGGGGCCAGTCGGGCAGGAGCTGCTCCATGATTTCGATAGTCGGTGCGATTCCCCAAATAGCAGTAGATTGTTTGACGACAGCATCGCAGTATTTCAGCAATCCGGGGACTGGCTGTACCGTGTAATCTGCTTGTGCTTCGTTCAGCCATGTGCCATTCCAAAGGAATACACGTTTGATTATTACGGGACATGCCGGGTTGACAGAAGCCTTGAAAACAAGTTTCCCTTCGCCATGTGTGGCAGACGGCTGGGGCTGCCAGCTTCCCTTGTATTCCAACCCGATGGTATATCGCAGATAAGGGTTGAACGCCATTTTGTGCGGGGGTGTCGTACTGAGGTCGAAAACCTGCGGCAAGCGGGCATCAGCATCCGGGGTTTCGATGACAACCAATTCATCTTCACCATCCCCGGTCAGGTCGACGCGTTTCATCAGAACGTCAAGCGTACCGTTTGTGTCGAAAAGGGTGGTCAGGGGGAAAACCTGTTTCCTTTTGCCGTTTGTTTTGATGAACAAAACAACAATGCCGCGTTGTGCCTGGATTTTTAGCAGACCTTCCCGGGCTGAATGGCGGACAAGGCGAACGTGCAGGCGGGGGTCTTTGTCGATGATTGCTTGTGGTAGCGCATCGAGCGGGAGCTGGCTTTGTTGAACCAGGGTGTTGATTAGCAGCCCGTAACGCGTAACCGTGCGGGCATCATGCAGCCTGAGCAAGTTAAAGG
>CAYWFK010000083.1:0-9670 GCA_964457375.1 uncultured Anaerolineales bacterium | reverse complement strand
GTATTGATCTGGCCTGGATGGATGGCCCATTTACCGTCGAATCCCAGGGCGCAGGACATGGTACAGGCGGTCTTCAAGCCCTCTGGATCTTTGAAATTTCCAAACGGTGCATCGATGACCATCAGGTTGTTGGCCCGGGCGGCCATGACAAGGCGGCTCATCTCAAAGTGCCAGCGATGTCCGGGATAGATATCGGCTTCTTCACCATGGCCGGAAATCGAGACCAGTCGGGCTTGGATTGAGGCTGAGTAGTCAGCGATACCAAAAACCAAAGCTTTTAGACGATCGCTGGCCTGGGCGATCGGGGTGATATTGGACATCCCCCGGGCAGATTCGATGATCGCTTCAATGCCGACTCGTATCGCAAATTTCTTGTTCATTTCGATTCCATCAAGCATGCGGCTGACGAAATGAACGTCACCGGGATGGTCGGCCTTGGGTAGCACGATTGAGTCGATACGATCGCCCACGGCTTCACCGATTGTTTTCAAGTCCCGATACGCGAAAGGGGTATCCAACCCGTTGATACGGACGCTCAGGGTTTTGTCTCCCCAGTTCAGGGTGCGGATAGATTGGATGATAACGCCAGGTGCATCGAGTTTGGCGTCCACGGGGACACTGTCTTCCAGGTCAAGCATAATCACATCAGCGGCGCTCTGGCAGGCCTTGACATGCATTTTTTCAATATGTCCGGGAAGTCCCGAGGAGCAGTACCCGGTATCGCCATACCGCGTGCGAAGGCACCGTAGAAATGGGTGTGCGCACAGATGTTGCCCGGCATCACATACTGCCCGTGTGCATCGACAATTTTATCATCAGGATTACGCGCAAGGATATGCTCGAAGGAATCAATATCTTCGATGATTCCCCCATCAATTCGAATAGCCTGCCCTTCCAAAATCCTGTTCGGGTTTCCCCAAGTAATGATTTTCGCATTTTTGATAATCATTGTATTCTCCCGTCTATACGAAAACCTAGCCTAAATCCGCTTTCGCTCAGGATTTTCATGACCTTCGTTTTGTTGAATAGCCATCAACAACACTTCCTGATCCACCGGTAGCCGGTCAATTCTTACGCCAACGGCATTGTATATGGCATTGGTAATCGCCGGGGATGTCGGAATACTGACGATTTCGCCGATACCTTTTGCCCCATACGGGCCTTCAGCCGCTGGCGCTTCCACAAACAACGGGATTATTTCTGGCGTTTGGGCAATTGTCGGGATACGATACCTTGCCATCCTGTCGGTAAACACAATACCATTATCGATGACATATTCTTCGGTCAAAGCATTTCCCAAACCCATTACCACTCCACCTTCAATCTGAGCCTTCAAACCAAGCGGATTGATGACCCTGCCTGCATCATTTGCGCTGACGACACGTAGCACCTTCACTTCGCCGGTTCTTCGATTGACTTCAACCTGCACTGCCTGAGCGGCAAATCCGTAAGCAAAGTGCATATCGCCCCCCGCACCCAAAGGTTTTGTTTCCGGTGCCCAATACTCATAACGGGTAACAGCTTCCCGCTTCTCTTCCCGCATGATTTTGACGACCTCACCCAGACTAAATGTCCGTTCCCCAACCTGTGCAAGCCCTTCTACGAAACGGATATTCTCCGGCGGCAAATCAAAACGCTCCGCCAGTGTTGCTGCCATGGCGTCTTTCAATGTGCGCGCAGCATATTTCGCTGCATTTCCCGTAACGAATGTCTGGCGGGAGGCAGTTGTAGGACCACCGTCCGGCGTCAAATCAGTATCCATAACAAGCACCCGAACTTTTTCCGCTGAAATCCGGAATTCCTCGGCAACAATCATTTGCAAAACAGTCACCAATCCCTGCCCCAGCTCCGCAGCAGACGTTCTTACTTCGAGCGTTCCGTCAGGATATGCTTCAACCTCGGCGCTCGATTTATCAGGCGCACCGCCTCCAAGCCCCGTATTCTTGTAAGCCGCAGCGAAACCCCAGGCTGTTACAAGATGAGGCAATTTCCTGTTTCGCATCGGTTGAAACGGGTGCTCACCTGCAATCCGGATTAATGTTGTTTGTACCTTCTCGATACATGCCATCAACCCTACACTTTCACGCAATACCTGACCGGTGCAAGTTGTGCTGCCGACTTTCAATGCGTTTATTTTCCTGAGTTTTATCGGATCGATATCCAGCTTCTCTGCCAGCATATCCATCATGCTTTCAATCGCAAAAGCCGACTGCAAAACGCCAAAACCGCGGAAAGCACCCGCCGGGGGATTATTAGTGTAAATCGCCAGACAATCCGCTTTGACATTCTCAATATCATAAGGACCCGACGAATGTGTAGTTGCCCTGGTCATCACAATTTCCCCCAAAGATGCGTAAGCGCCGGTATCCCCGAACAATTCCGTCTCGATAGACAAAATTTTCCCGTCACGAGTGGCACCTGCCTTGACCCTGATTTCGGTTGCATGCCGTTTCGGATGAGCTAACAGGCTTTCCCGCCGGTCATACAGAATCTTCACCGGTTTTTTCGTAACACGGGCTAACAAAGCCGCATGGATTTGCCCGGCAATATCTTCCTTGCCGCCAAATCCGCCCCCCATAACCTGTCCGACGATGCGCACGCGGGTTTCTTTCCATCCCAGTGCTGCTGCAACCTGAGCACGGTCAGCATAAGGAATTTGTGAACCAACATATATTTCCATCCGCCCGTCTTCCGTAAGTCGGGCAATACTGCATTCAGGTTCCAAAAACAAATGGTCGGTTGTCTGAGTATAAAAAGTATGCTCCAGAATGACATCGCACTTGTCAAACCCTTCGGAGACGTCCCCTTTCCCGACCTCGATATGCTTCAACAGATTTCCGGCTTCATGCAATTTCGGTGCATTTTCTGTCAATGCTTTTCGCGGTGAATCCAAAACATCCAACAACTCGACTTCCACATCAATCAACGCCACTGCCTTTTGGGCAATTTCCCTGGTTTCAGCGGCAACAATCGCCAAAGCATCCCCGTTGTACCGAATCCTTTCGTCAACCCCAACCATAATCGGCCAATCTTTGATGATCACCCCGTGTTTGTTCTCTCCGGGGATATCGCTGGCTGTCAGGACTGCCACAACGCCCGGCAAATCAAGGGCTCTGCCAATATCAAGTTTTCTTAAGATACCATGGGCAACCCCTGCACGTTTGACCTTACCATACAACATACCATCGAAAACCAAATCATCGGTAAACCGGGCGTGTCCGGTAACCTTTTCGATGGCATCAGGTCGGGGGAGCAAACGGCCAATCACTTTGTTCCCATGCATGGAATCCGGCACGTCAGCGTAAGGAATGGCCTCTCCGTTTTTCATTGCCCGTGCAGCCGCATGAATTGCGTCCTTTACCGCCGGATAACTGCCGCACCTACATAGATTATCTTTCAACCCCTGGCGGATATCTTCGTCAGAAGGATCCTGATTTTCACTTAGCAAGGCGTAGGCACTCATAATCATACCGGGGGTACAAAACCCGCATTGCACCGCGCCGGTTTTAACGAACGCATCCTGAATCGGATGCAATTCCCACCCCGGTTGATTGCTTTTTTCTCCGATACGCTTGTCATCACCAGCCTTATCGATTATTTTTGCAAGCCCCTCAATCGTCAAGACTGTTTTGCCATTCACGCGGGCAGCCGGAAATGAGCACGAGAGAATTGGTTTCCCGTCCACAAGTACTGTGCAAGCGCCGCATTCCCCTTCATTACACCCGATTTTCGTTCCGGTCAGATGAAACCGCTCTCGAAGCAATTCAGCCAGTGTCTCGCCAGGCTGCATCTTAATTGTCACACTTTTGCCGTTCAATACAAAGTTCAATTTTTCATCGCTACGATCGGTTCTCATTGCGTCCGCCTTGCTGTATTCTTCCAGGCTTGAACAAGTGTTTCCTCGAATAAGCTGCTTGCGACCTTCCTGCGATACTCCTGAGAAGCACGGTGTTTGCTGCTGCGAAACACAGCCTCGTCCAAAAGAAATCGCTTGGCTTCTTCGATGTTTCCGTCTTTCAATACTTTCCCTTTCAGGAATTTTTCAGTCGCCGTCATTCTCCGTGGCACAGGTCCTGAAGGAGCTACCGCTATCCTGATATCCGTAACCAAATGCCCGGAATGCGCTAGCCAAACGGCAGCATTCAGGATAGCAATTGCAACGCCTTGAGGACGCATCACACGATTAAATGCGGAACCGCTTCCGGGTTGTTTCATGGGAATATAGAAACCGGTAAGAATTTCCTTTCGCTTGTTCAGGTGAGTTCTTCCGGGACCGGCGAATAAATCCGGAAGATGGATACGTCTTTTCCCACTGGCTGAACAAATCTCAGCATCTGCGCCTAATGCCAGCAAGGCAATCGTGCCATCAGCTGCCGGCAAAGCATGCGCCACGTTTCCCCCAAGCGTACCCTGATTTCTGACCTGCGGACTGCCTACCAGTCCACAGGCAATCGCCAGCGCTTCAGCATTTTCACGAATTAGCGTACTGGAAGAAACCGCTGCATGCGTTACACAAGCGCCAATGTATATTTCACTTTTTCTGATTTCGATGACCTGCAGCTCAGGAATTTGGGTAATGTCGATTAGTGTATCGACAGGTTTTTCTCTCCCCTGTTGCAAATCGACAATCAAATCCGTCCCCCCGGCGACAATCCTGACAGAACCGGGTACATCCCCGAGTATCCGTAAGGTATCGTCAATTGATTCGGCAATTAAATAGTGTTCACAAAGGGTCATAGGATCGGCGTCCCGGATGGCGGCACTTTTCGATGAGGCTTGTCCTCAACGCCGCTGCTGAATTCGCTATCATCACTACGGCATTCGCAGCGACCACCGATCCTTACTGTTTCTCTATTTTAGCATAAATCCATCGGATTTCCAAAATTCTCTCCATTTATTTCTTCCCCAATCCCGAATTAATCGTATAATCATTTTTTAGACAAACGAAATTGGAGCAAACTATGAAAACACTATCTCTCAATCCGCTCAAACTATCCTTGCTTTTTATTATTGTCAGCATGCTTGCTGTTTCGTGTAAACCCGACAATACGCAGCAACCGGTTACCGAAGCAGCGCCATCACCAACGCACGTACTCGCGACACCAGTAAAAGCAGTCAACACTTATACCCCGACCCCGACAAATACCCCAACGAATACTCCGGTACCGCCGACTGCCACCAACACACCCATCCCGACGAACACGCCGACTTTGACCCCAACCAATACGATCACCCCCACTCCGGTTAATGTCACTTATCAAAACGGCATCTTGATTTATTTCATTCACCCAAATACCGGTGGGCCGGTCGGTTGTGGTGACAGCCTTGTTCCGCTTACCATCGGTTATGTCAAATCCGATGATGTTGTCAACGATCTGACGATTGCCCTGAACGCACTCTTTTCAGCCGGTCATTACTCAGGAGCATTGGTCAATCTCACCTACACATCCAATCTGCACGTCGATCGTATCGAATTCAACAAGTTTTCAGGATTGGCCAGAGTCTTTCTAAGCGGTTCATTCACCAAGCCGCCAACGAACTGCGAAAAAAGCAGTTACCATGCACAAGTTTGGGCTACTGCCAAGCAATTTCCTGAAATCAAGCGGGCGGAGATTCATGTCGGCAGCCTCTTGTTAGGCGATCTGCTGGCTTACTCATCCAAAGAGAAAAATAAAAAGAAAGGCAAAGGTGGTGGCGACTGATTTCATTAACGTGGAAACAATATTAATGGTCATTAATATACAAGAGGTATAATCCTCATTACGGAATCCCATTCTAGTTATTGTTCAGGAGAACGATTCATGGCCAACGTTCAGGAAGCTGCAATAGATTACCTTCATGATCATCGCAAACAATTCCTTCAGGAATTAATCGATTTCGCAACCATTCCATCGGTTTCGACAGACACCAAATACAAGGCAGCAATGCAGGAAACAGCAGAATGGCTTGTAAACCAATTCCGGGCACTTGGCTTGTCGAAGATTCAAATCTTCCCGACTGATGGGCACCCCGTCGTTTACGCAGAGTACACAAAAGCCGGCAAAGATGCACCAACCGTTCTGATTTACGGTCATTACGACGTCCAGCCGGCTGAACCGCTGGAAAACTGGGAAACACCTCCTTTCGAGCCGGTAGTCCGCGGTGAGTATATCTACGCACGCGGTATATCCGACATGAAAGGGCAAGTGCTGGCAACAATCAAAGCGGTTCAGGCGATTCTCGAAAACGGAGACTTGCCCGTCAACGTCAAATTCATGATCGAAGGGGAAGAAGAAATCGGTTCCCCACACCTGGCGAAGTTCATTCAGGAGCATCGGGAAATGCTCGCGTGCGATTTCGCGCTCAATCCCGACACAGGAATGATTGCTCCCGGTGTTCCCACAATCACATACGCCTTACGCGGACTGGCATATTTCGAGTTACGTGTCTATGGTCCCAAACAGGATTTACACTCCGGGGGATACGGCGGTGTTGTACACAATCCCGCCCAGGCTTTGGTTGAATTGCTGGCAGGGATGCATGACGAAAACGGCACAATCACACTGCCGGGGTTCTATAAAAACGTGCGTCCTCTGGAACCGGATGAGAAAGCTGCTCTTTCCGAACTTCCAATGGACGAACAATTTTATCTGGAGCGTACCGGCGTCAGCCGGTTATGGGGCGAAAAAGACTTCACACCTGTTGAACGCGTGACAGCAAGGCCCACACTCGAAATCAACGGATTGTATTCCGGTTTTATTGGCAAAGGGTCAAAGACGGTACTACCCGCCTACGCAATGGCAAAAATCTCTTGCCGCCTTGTTCCCGACCAAACCCCCGAAGAAGTGCACAAACAGTTGATTGCTTATTTGAACACACATGCCCCGAAAACCATCCGATGGGAACTCGACAGCCTGACAGGCGGAGAACCATCAATCAGCAATCGTGATTCGAAATGGATCAAAGCCTACATGGATGCCGCACAAGCATCCTGGGGTAAACGCCCGCTCTTCAAGCGTGAAGGCGGTAGCGTACCGGTTGTCACGGATTTCAAAAACTATCTGAACGTCGATTCGGTAAACATCGGTTTTGGCACCCCGGACGACAACATGCACGGGCCCAACGAAAAGTTACATCTGCCGACCTGGTATCACGGGCTTGATGCACTCGTGTATTTCTTTATCAATTTAGCAAGTTAGAAACGAGTTTATTCGTATGAGTGAAAAAATGCCATCCTATGGTGGCCAGGCTGTAATCGAAGGTGTGATGATGCGCGGTTCGAAAGCCGTTGCAATTGCCATGCGCGCGCCGGACAAATCCATCGTCATCCACAAAGAACCATTAGGGAAAATTTACCGCAGCAAAATCACTAAAATACCCTTACTTCGGGGTTTGATTTTATTATGGGATGCTATCGGATTGGGTATGCGCGCGTTGACCCTTTCAGCGAATCTTCAAACTGAAAAAGAAGAAGAACAGTTGAAAGGACCTTTTCTTTATCTAACTTACGGATTGTCTTTTGCTGTCGGCATAGGACTTTTCTTTCTTATTCCCGCTGCTCTCGGACAGCTTGGAGAACGCTATCTGGCATGGAATTCATGGATAAGCAACCTCGCCGAGGGATTAATCCGCCTTGTACTCCTGATTGGCTACATTTGGGTAATCGGTCTCATGCCCGATATCAAACGCGTCTTTGCCTATCACGGTGCCGAACACAAAACCATCAATGCATTCGAAGCCAACGAAGAGCTCATCCCGGAAAAAGTTGCCAGGTACTCACTCGAACATCCCCGTTGCGGAACTGCTTTCCTGCTGGATGTTGTCGTGATTTCGATCCTGCTTTTTTCTGTTCTGGGTCCGCTCCCGTTGTTGTTGAGGCTTGTTTCCCGCATCCTTCTCATCCCTGTGATTGCCGGGATTGCGTATGAATATCTCAAATGGACAGCCAATCATCTCAATAATCCAATCGTCCGTTGGCTAATCAAGCCGAATCTTGCACTGCAAAGACTAACCACTCGTGAACCTTCTCTCGACATCCTGGAAGTGGGGATCGCTGCTTTCAAAGCCATGCGCCAGGAAGAAGAACAAGAAATCAAAGCAAAACAACTCTCCCTGTAAACCTTTATCACAATAACCATCTCCGGCGGTATTTCTGTTCTCTCACCGCCGGGTTTTCTTTAAGGAAAACGATGATGAAAACCAAACTCAAACTAATTACTTGTCTCTTTACTTTCATTTTTCTTGTATTTTCCGTGGTTGCCGCAATCGCTGTCTGGATTTGGTTTTTTGCAATGCCCCAACCTCAACCCGTTACAAAAACCCTTTTCAAGGGGATCAACTACCAAAGAGAAATCCGCACCACCCCGCGCACAATGGTGATCCACATCATTACTGTCGATCTTAGAGAAAAAGGAATAAAATTCCTGGTTACACCCGGAGACCCCAAACAGAAATTACCTTTGCAGGCACGTACTACGGGCAAATTCCTGAAAGATTTTTCCGTGCAACTCGCCGTCAACGGTGACGGGTTTCAGCCATGGAATTTATCCACACTGTTCGATTATTACCCGCATAACGGTCAAAAGGTAAATGCCATCGGTTTTGCTGCATCCGAAGGTATTGCCTACTCCCAAGACACTGACAACGAACCCACCTTATATATTTCCCAAAATAACAAGGCGAGCTTCAATATACAACGCGGCAAACTCTATAATGCAATTTCGGGGAATTTGCAAATCGTCAGAGGCAAAAAAATAGTCTCCGGTTTACCCGATGATATCGAACCGCGCACAGCCTACGCACTTGACCGCGCGAACAGGCACTTGATGATCATTGTCATAGACGGCAGACAACCACATTACAGTGACGGGGCAACACTGCGTGAACTTGCCCAAATCATCATCGACCACGGTGGCTACAATGCAATCAATATGGATGGCGGCGGATCATCGACCCTTGTGATACAAGGCAAATTTGGCTTCCCGACACTGCTTAACCGTCCGATAAACCACCGCATTCCCGGCAATCAACGGCCGGTTGGCAATCATCTTGGGATTTATGCCAAACCGGTAGAACCTTAATCACCGACGATTTGCACAATCAACTCCCGGTGACGTGACCGTACATCAAAATCCATGAAAACGATTTGCTGCCAGGCACCAAGCGTCAAACGGCCATCGACCAATGGAATTGTAAACGATGCACCAAGCAATGCCGCCCGAAGATGACTGTGCCCGTTTCCGTCTCCCCAACGGAGATTATGCAGGTAATCACGTGTCGGATCGATGATTTCATCCAGGAATTTCTGAAAGTCTTTCACACATCCGGACTCGTACTCAATCGAGGTGATAGCACTCGTCGCAGACGGTGAAAAGATTGTCACCAAACCATTCATCACGCCCGATTCTGCTACCAAATCAGCCACATCCGGGGTGATATCGATGATATCAGCATTCCCATGAGTTTCAATTATTATGGACATGGATTTTACTGTCATTTGATTCCCTCCTGTCGTTCATTATCGATTATAAAGCAAATCCACAATCTCTTTGATCCGCTGAATACAACCGGTTTTACAACCCGCTCACCCTCCAATCATAGGAACAGGGGTAAATAACAAAATCAATAGAATCAACCCGGTGACAGCCAATATTCTCCGTGTTCTGTCGACTGGTGTAATTTGGTCAAGCAG
>CAYWFK010000082.1:0-9763 GCA_964457375.1 uncultured Anaerolineales bacterium | reverse complement strand
CCATCGAAGAAATCGACTATTTTTTCCGCATCGCCTTGGCAATGAACGCAATCAGGCATCACGGTTTGATGATTCATTGTGCGGGAATCGAACATCAAGGGAACGGCTATCTCTTCCTTGGGGTTTCCGGCAGTGGAAAAACAACCATTGCACGGCACTCACATGGGGACGTTGTTCTCAACGATGACCTGATTTTGCTCACCAAAGACCAATCCCAATGGATCATCCAGGGAACCCCTTTTTCGAATCCGTCACAAAACCCCTGTCATAATGCTTCGGCAAAGCTGCGAGCTGCCTTCCACATCGTGAAAGATACCAACGTATTTGCAAAAAAAATCGATGTCCCCAATGCTGTTGCCTTGCTGATAGCCGGGATTCCGGTTCTCAATGCCAATCCCGCTTATGTTTCCAAACTCTTTCCTTTGGTCACACAGCTGAGCCAGGAAATTCCTTTGTACGAACTCCACTTTCGTAAAGATACTTCCTTTTGGAAAATTATCGACAACCTGTAAAACTGGCATCCCCCGACCATACCCATGATGACAAATCCGGACCAAAATATCCACGACAACCAAAACCAGGGGAGCAGGGACGGTTGTTTGTTATCCGAAATCGTTTCCGGAAACGAAGCGGCACTCAAGGAACTCTACGAAAGCTACCATTTGCCACTCTTCAATTACATCTTTCGCATCATCACGAACAAAGAAGCTTCGGAAGAAATCATGCAGGATGTCTTCCTGGCTGTCTGGACAGGGGCAAAGCGCTTCAAAGCCCAATCCTCGGTCAAGACATGGCTGTTCCGGATAGCCCACCATAAAACGGTATCCTGGCTGCGTAAAACCCGGCGTGCACCACAAACAACGGAATTGCTCGATTCCATCGCACAAGTTGAAAACAAGGAAAACGACCCGGCACGCCTGGCAGCCGACAAGGACATGGTTCACAGACTGCTTGCCGTCCTTTCCCCCAGACATCGTGAAGTAATCGAATTGTCCTTTTTTTATCGCTTTTCCTACCGCGAAATCGCTTCTATTCTCGGCTGCCCCGTGGGCACCGTAAAAAGCCGGATGAGCTATGCCATCCGCCACCTCTCCAGAGAACTGGAAAACCAGGAAAAGGATTATCACAAGGAACCAAGCCGACAGCACTCCATTGAACCAAAAGGCAAAAAACAGCGACCATATTAATGATGGTATGAAAATGAAAAACAAAGCCAAATTCGAAAAATTGCTGCCCTGGTATATCAACCGAACCCTCGATGAAGATGAAGCAGCCAAAATGCGCGCCTTTTTGGCCTCCCCGGACGCGGATCCGCAAAAAATCGCTGACATCCGCCAAATCTTCGATATTGTCCGGCAGCAACCGCTTCTCCATCCTTCCAAACGCACGAAAGCCGTTTTGCTGGAAAAAATCCACGCGCAGCCACAACATTCCCGGCGTACAGCCATATTCGGCTTGAACGATGCTGTCGGGCTGGCTGCTTTATGGCTTTCCATCTTCCTCATGTTGTGGGTCGTCTTCCAACCCGGTATCGTCATCCACTGGTCGCTTCCCCGACAGGTAAAAGCCAAACGTATCTCATTGTATCGCAGTGATGACAAACAAACGGGCTTCCGGATAATTAATCAAATCGGCCCGGTAGTAACCCCGCGCGAATTGACTTTGAAAGATCCGATTACCATCCCCGGAAAGAATTATTATTATCGCATCGAAATTGTCGACAACTACGGTCAGGTTCTCTATCGCGAATTACAGGATCAGACAGCCACAGTAGCAATGGCCTCATATCTATTGATCTTTATCCTGAGCATACTGCTTGCCACTGGTATCCGAACAGCAATTTCCAAATTGCAAGGTAAAATGCTCCGCTCCACGCTATTACTTGCATAATCGTTAGGTATTTTAAGAAGATTCTTGGTATATTAGGCGTTTTATGATAGAATAATACAGGTACAGTATTATTCTGGTTCTTTTCTTCTTATTTATGGAGCAAGCTAATGCCCGACGATACAAAATTAAAAACCCAAAGGACTTATCACAAACCAGCTATCAAACAAGAATTCATTCTGGAAACAAAGGCAGGATCAGTAATCACCCCTGGTGACAGCGCCCCCGGGATCAACATTCTCCCGGATTCCTAAACAAACGCTACTAAATTAACAAAAAACACCCCGGTTGAACCTTCAAGGGGTGTTTTGTCTTTATTCCACGATTCGATGGAATACAGGGAGTTTTCCATGTTCAAACGCCGTTTAATTGCTGTGATGATACTGCTTCTCTCCGGTTTTTTTTCCTTTGTCTACCTCCGGGCGCTTGCTGCACCTATCGAACAACAAACCGTCCGGCCGGAACAAAATCCGCTCGAGGTGATTCAATCGGATAACCGCCAGCTGACAATTGCATTCCATTCACCGGAAATTCACGTGTCCACAATTTCCGGTGCAGAAGAGTCTTTGGATGAAGTAACAATCCAGGGGGCTGAACAAAGCTCCATGCCCGGGAAACCTCAACTCCCCGTCTTTTCCGCTTTGATTGTACTTCCGCCGTCCGGCGGCTTTCATGTCATCACAAGCGACGACAATCAACAACCCCTGAAAATCGAACACGCCTTGCTGACATCGCCCGTACCGCTGAACCCGCTCGATGATCGTCCAATTGATTCTACAACGCTCGCTGCGCCACAGGAAGATGGCATCCAGCCTTCTGTTCCCGTGGAAACCCGTCAAACTGCCTGGCTGCGTCATTATCGCATCCTGCGCCTGCAAATCAATCCGGTGCAATACAATCCGCAAGACCTGTCACTCACCTGGCACAAGCATCTGACCATCCGGGTTGTCTTCGACAATCCCCCTGCGGCGGAATCACCCCGGACAGCACAACCGGACCAAAACGCAGACCCCTTTTTTAGTCTCATCCGTGAAAACGTCCTCAACCCGGAAAACCTGGGCAATTGGTATGCAGAGACACCATCCGGCTCAAACGCCCCCATGGCATACTACCCCACGAAGTCCATGGGATTCCGGTATCGCATCCCGGTAACCCAAACCGGGGTTTATAAAATCACGTATGCGGATCTTGTCAATGCCGGCATCACTCCGAGCAGCATCAACCCCAAGAACATCGCACTTTACAATCAGGGAGACGAAATCGCGATTTTCGTTCATGGTGAAAACGACAACACATTCGACGCCGGTGATTATATTTTATTCTACGGCAAGAAATTCACCGGCGAACGTATGGCCAGCAAATACCCGAATGAAAACCGGCACTGGCTGACCTATTACAAAGTGCTGCCGGACGGCTCGAGAGTTCCCTGGAAACCATCCATCAATCACTGGTTCTTCGAAAAGTACAACCCCGTGAACACCTATTGGCTCAAAATTGATAGTGCACACACCGGGTTGCGCATGGCAACGATCGATGGCAGCCCCGCAGGGAACACAAGTGCACCGCTGCCCTATTACCACGCAATTGCCCACATCGAACAGCCGCGTATCTATTATTCCTATCACTTCACCAACGAAGATACCTTTGTTTGGGAGAAAATTACCAGTACACACAAAATCATTACCAGCACCAGCGGATTAACCGACACCCCGCTTGTCACCCATACCATACAATTGAACAACCCGCTTCCCGGTGTTTCCACTCCGACACTTCGCAGTGAAAGTATCGCGTTGATTAATAATCCGTATGTTTCACCGGACCATCATCTCAGGCTTTTTGTCAACGGGCAAATGGCCAGTGATGTAACCTGGGACGGAAAAAGCCGGATTCACACCAGTGACGACTTCAACCCGTCCATTCTTCGATCAGGCAGCAATACGATTACGGTTGCCCTGATAGGAGACAAAGGAATAGTCAGTGATAAAATTTTCACGGACTGGTTCGAAATCGAATACGCCCGTCCTTTCACAACCATTTCGGACAGCCTTGCCTTTCAAACCCCGCTTACCGGTTCGTTGAAATATCGCCTCGGCGGGTTCTCCAACCTCACAGATACGGTCATCTTGCAGGTTACCGATTCCGAAAAACCCGTCCTGATTACCAATACCGGCAGGCTGACCTCGACGATAACCTTTTCGGTGACCCAAACAGGCGCTGAAAGCTATATCGCCGTCAACAGGAACAGCATCAAACCCGTACCGCGCATAAGTGCCTACCAGCCGCCGGCTTTCTTTTCCCCTGCACACCAGATAGATTACTTGATTATCTCCCCGCCCGAATTCCTCACCGTCTCGCAACAGTTTGCCAATTACCGCAGCGCACATAACAGATACCGGACACTCGTCGTCAATTTTCAGGATCTAATCGACGAATTCGATTATGGGATCTACCACCCGATTGCCATCAAGAATTTTCTCGCCTATATTCTTGCCAATTGGTCGAAAGCCCCCGCATATGTGCTCGTCGTCGGAGATGGCAGCTGGGCAATGCAGCCCGGAAACAATTTCTACGGACTTTCCCCGATTTACATGCCCCCCTACCTCGCTTTTGCTGATTATAAACAAGGTGAAACCGACAGTCTCAACCTGCTTGCCACGGTTGCCGGAACTGATGTCTTGCCCGATTTCATCATCAGCCGGTTGCCGGTCAACTCTGTATCGGAATTTAATGCGTATTTCGATAAATTACGCAGCTATGAATCGGCGCCATACCAAGCCTGGAACCAAGCCTGGAACAAGAATTTCACTTTTATCGCTGACAATATTCCGGATGGTGCCGGTGACTTCATTGAAATGAACGAAACCAGTATCAATGAGTTTGTCGACCCTTCCCCAGTCGAAACCCCCATTCGTATTTACGAAAACGATTTCGGTTGTACAGCAGCAAACACGGCAAATTGCAAAGCGGTAACCAATGCAATCACCCGGACATTCAACGAAACCGGCACGCTGGTCATGGTATACAATGGGCACGCTTCACCCAAACGCTGGTCGCACGAAGCAATCCTCACAACAACCCACGTAAACGCATTGACCAATAGTCCCAAATTGCCGTTCATTCTCTCGTTTGCTTGTCTCGACGGTATATGGCAATACCCCCCATCTCATATAGATGCAGGCAATGGGATGATTGAACTCTTGCTCAGAAAGGATAACGGCGGAATCGTTGGTGCATTTGCATCAACCGGTATGGCAACTTCGGAAGGCCACGATCCTTTGCAACGCGGTTTCTTTCAATATTTTGACAAACATTATATCTGGTCAACTGGAAAAGCATCACTTAAAGCAAAACTAAATGTTTTCAATAACGGATACAACGATGCTATTATCAATACATACCTGCACTTTGGAGACCCTGCTCTTGTATTAAGGAGAGTACCTTTTCTGTTATTCATTCCTGACGTACAAAAACACTAGTCAAAACCGCTTCGATGACAGATTACTTGGAATACATCAAACCGCTCTTGCAGGATTGTAAACCCGGCACCCAATTTCATCTGCCGGTCAACGGGGACAGCATGTTCCCGGTCATCCATTCGGGAGATACCGTACTGATTACCATCTCTCCGGCTGGTGTCATCCCGTTAGGGAGCATCGTTTTCGCCCTGAACGGCTCGGATTTCATCGTTCACCGGCTCATCCATCTCGTTGATTCCACTGCGATCCTGAAAGGAGATCACCTTCCCCGTTTCGACCCGCCGATCGCTCAAAAACAAATTCTGGGAATCATCGAAAGAGTTTATCACCGGAACACCAAAACCGTTGTACAATTATCCGGAGGCTTCTACCTGCGTATCACCAACCAAACCAACAGACTTTGCGGACGAATCTATCAATCCAGCTATACTTTGCTAAGCCGCACGAAGAACAAATTGGGAATCAAGCAGCAAGGCTTGCCTGCAATGGTTATTCGGCTGCTTCAAAAAGCAGCCTGCTTGTTTGCACGAGCATCTGCCCTGCTTTATCTACCACTCGAATCACGGCGAGGCTATCATGAAGTTGAAAATCCAATCCATCCCCAGGCGTAACCCCGACGTCGTTTACCAGATTGTCGACAACGAAGCCGTTTTGGTTCAGCCCAATGGCGGCAAGGTAACGGTGCTGAACAACGTCGGTTCCGATATCTGGCAATTCATCGACGGCAGCAATTCAATCAAACTAATCGTCGATGAATTGCGCAGCCGTTACACGATGGATACGGAAACACTCACACGCGATATTCTGGATTTCATCGAAATATTGCTTCAAAAGAAACTGATTGCAATCGACAATGAATAACCGATTTTCAAAACCCCTTGCGCACACCCTGCGTAAATATACTATTCCCGTCATTGTATTTTTATTGCTGTCCCTGTTTTTCCCCGGAAGTGCGCTGGCAGTAGTCACCCTGACCGGTTTCTCGGCTGTACCTGCCGGCAATCATGTTCATGTCGAATGGCACACAGCCACTGAATTCGACAACGCCGGCTTTTACCTCAACCGTAGCGAAGAGGAACATACCGGTTTCGTGCGCATTTCCGGATTCATCCCTGCGGAAGGTTTGGGTCTTACCGGCGGTGATTATGAATTCGACGATACGAACGTCGTAAAAGGTACCGTTTATTATTACCTGCTCGAAGCTGTCGATACCAACCAGTCCATACAAACACACGGTCCTGTATCCGTAGCATATGGCGTACCCACAGCAACCCCAACCCAAACCGCTTCGGCAGCACCCGCCACGAACACCGTGACACCAGGCACCACCCCGCACGCAACAGCATCCCATACACCCAAGCCGCAAACAACCGGAACAAAAACTTCCACCCCGGTTCCGTCTCAAACGAAAATACCCACGGCAACCAGAGCGCACACATACACCCCGTCACCATCCCCCAGCGCCACCGCCACAGTGCCGACCACAACGCCGACTTCGACAGCAACCGCCACGCTCGAACCGCTGCCTTCCATCCAATTCCAGATGCCTGAAGAGCAAGCCGGCACAAGTCCGGGCAGCAGCCGGCAATCACCGACGCCGGAAACCTCTTTTGGCAAAGATACCGCGAACAACAACACCTCCTCACGCTCACGCAGCCGGGGTATCATGGCTGCCATCATCCTTTTATGGATCATACTTGCAGGAAGCGCTTACGTTTTTTGGTTCAAAAAGAAAACCCGGTCCGATGAATAAACGCAGCATACCTGTTCTTCTCGCGGGAGCATTCCTGATGCTCACAAGCTGTTTGCCCGCGCATCCCCAAACCGGTGGATTATCCCCTGCTGAATCGCTGCACCAACTTGGGAAAGTAATCTATGCCGCCCCCGCCGAAGGAATCTACCGCATCGACACCAGCCCATTGCACGCAGCAACCAAACAACAACCTGCTGTATTCTCCCTTGCAAGCAGAAACCTGCCGGTGTCAGTAACGCAGGAAAAGGAAACCCTCTATTTCTACAATCCTGAAAGCACAAGCAAATACACAACGGATAATTATTACGTTCTCTCGAAAAGCACGAAAACAAAGAGCGTTCATCCCATCAAAGAAACCCCCTCCCCCGCCGCCCTGCCGGAATCCCCGCAAGATTTCGCAGTCATATCGACGACACTTCGCATCGAAAAAAACGCCATCTATCTGCCAAACGCTGCCGACAAACACCACTGGTACATGGAACGCTTTGTTGCCCCCGAAAACCGGGAAATATCCTTTTCGCTGGGAAATCTCGCCAAAGGAAACGGGACTATCGCGCTCGCGCTCTACGGTGCAACCGATTCCAGCCAGCCCGAAAACCACCACATCCAAGTTTCCATCAACAGCACTGTCATCGGGGATGTTTATTGGAAAGGCAGGCAAAGAAAAGAAACCACGTTGACTATCCCGTCAGGGGTACTCAAAACCGGAAAGAATTCGCTTACCCTGAAAGCACCCGGCGACACCGGTGCAATCGTCGATGTAATGTACCTTGACCGCATCGACATCGAAGCGCCATCCGTCTTCGGGCACGTCGACACCCAGCAGAAAATCACCGTTCCGGGCGATATCCTTTGCAACACCGGCAGCCACCCGGAAATCACGCTGTTCGATGTCACCAGCCCGGAAGATTTCATGCAAACCGCTATGCCCCAATCCGGGCAAACAAGCTGTATTGCCGTAGATCCCGGCCATACGTATATTGCTGTTCCCCGTGATGGTTTTTTCACTCCGGAGCCTGTTGCATTGCAGCCGGAAACCCGTGACTTGCGCAGTCCCCAAAACGATGCCGACTATTTGATCATCAGTCCCCCGTCTTTCTTCCCTGCCATCGAACCGCTGATCGAATACAGAAAAGCAGACGGCTTGAAACCGATGCTGATTTCAAGCGATGATTTATACAACGAATTCAACGCCGGTTACCCCGAACCGGAAGCCATCCAAAACTTTCTTCGGTACGCAAGTACCCGCTGGGCTGCTCCGCCCAAATACGTTTTGCTTGTCGGCGATACCACCTATGACCCCAAAGGATTTACATCCCATCCTTTGAAAAACCAGCTCCCCGCATTTTTCGTCACGACATCATTCAGCGGAGAAACAAGCAGCGATATTCCGGGGGCTGATTTGGATGATGATGCAATTCCTGATATAGCGCTGGGCAGAATGCCCGCCGACAGCCCTAAAGATATCGAAACCGCACTTGGAAGGATTTTCACTTTCGAGAAAGCAATCGATAACGGTTTTCCATATCTTTATACCGTTTTTGCCATTGCCGACCCGCAAGAAAACACATTTCAAAATGACGCTGATCATTTCCTCGCCCAATTTCCGCCGGGTATCAGCATCGTGAAACACTACACACCCAACCGGGAAGACCCCGTGACAAAAAAAATACCCTCGCTGCTGGATAAAGGGATTTTGTTTACAGCATACTTCGGGCATGGCAGCATCGACATGTGGGGAAAAGATAACCTGCTAAACGTCGATAGCATCGACCGTTTCGACAATCAGGACAAACCGACCATCGTCCTGAATTTCACCTGCCTGACGGGCTTTTTTACCCATCCGAAAGTTCAGTCGATTACCGAAAAATGGCTTTTCCACCCCGGCGGCGGCGCTGTTGCGGTAATTGCCCCCAGTTCACTGACACTACCGGGAGACCAGGCTTTTCTCAGCAAATCGATTGTCGAAAGTTATACCAAGGCGCAAGCGCCAAGAATTGGGGATCTGATGCTCTACGCCTGGCGGCATGTACCGGTTACCAGCGAAACATCCAGAGACGTCCTTTCGACCTTCATGCTCTTCGGTGATCCGGCGCTCAAACTTCCCCCGTTGCCAAAACCTGCTGACAAGTAACAATCGCACTCCGAACAAACAATCCATCTGCTTTCTTCTTGCACTAACCCGTCGAAAATTGCATCTGATTAAAACAAAAAGGGAAACGGAGAACTTATTGCTTCGTTTCCCTTTGTTTCGTTTTTCTTCGGAAGCCGGTTAAGCAGTCAATGCCTATTCCAGAAACATCATCGCGTTAACCTCATCCAGAGATTCACGCGTCGGTCTGAGCCGATCCGCAGTCAGCCGGTTCAATGGTTCTTCCGGCAAGTCATACAAATCGAACAAAGACGGAAGCGATGTATTGATGTAAATCAACCCTGTAAGCAATTCATAATTCTTGCCCGCCTCTTCCAATGCACAAATCGCAGCCGCCTTGTCCGTCGGGTCATAATCCAGCCCGACTTTCTTCAGCCGAATCATCGATCCGTCATGCATCTCGACGGTTTTCGTCTCACCATCCTTGTAATCCACCATGATTTCTTCCGCCGGCGGAATATATGCGATGTCATGCAGCGCTGTTTCATGCTGCTT